>JAGLHQ010000099.1 GCA_023143375.1 Planctomycetota bacterium | reverse complement strand
GGCAACCCGGCATCGAGCATCTTCGATTCGCTTTGCACGATGGTAATGGGCAAGACAGTCAAGATCATTAGCTGGTATGACAACGAGTGGGGTTACTCGAACCGCACCGTTGACATGATGGAAAAAATGGCTAGGCTGTAACAGCAAAGTTTTAAATTTTACGGGCCTGTTCGTAATGAGCAGGCCCGATCTTTGTATAGATATTAGTATCTAGTCCATTGAGGCCGACATTGTTGGCGGTTTTAAGATAAAAGACATTAGCTTGAAAGGCTGGGTTTGGGGTATGGCTAAAAAGACAGTAGCAGACATCGATGTAAATGGTAAGAAGGTTTTGGTGCGGTGCGATTTTAATGTTCCGCTCGACGACGATCAGAATATAACGAGCGATGCGCGTATCGTTAAGGCTTTGCCTACGATCAAGCATGTACTCGATAACGGCGGGTCGGTGATACTGATGAGCCATCTTGGCAGACCGAAGGGTAAGGTTGTCCCTGCGATGAGCCTTACACCTGTTGCCAAACGATTGGGTGAACTGCTGGATAAAGATATTGTGTTTGCAAACGATTGTATCGGTGACGATGTTGTCGCAAAGGCTGCGGTTTTGCAACCCGGTGACGTGATGCTGCTTGAGAACCTGCGTTTCCATAAAGACGAAACCATTAAAGATAAAGCCGCGAAAGAAGACGCACAGCTTCGCGAAGCCAAAGATAATTTTGCAAAACAGATCGCCGCTCTTGGCGATGTTTACGTTTGCGATGCGTTCGGAACCGCACACAGGGACAACGCCTCGATGTATACGGTTCCTGTAATGATGGAAGGTAAGGACAGGGTTAGCGGGTTTTTGATCGAGAGGGAAATTAAGTTTCTCGGCGAGACCGTTAGCAATCCGGAAAAACCGTTTATAGCTATTCTCGGCGGAGCGAAAGTTTCGGATAAGCTTGCTGTGATCGAAAACCTTATCAGAAAAGTCGATGCTGTTTTGATAGGGGGAGCGATGGCGTATACGTTCTTTAAGGCGCAGGGGAAAAAGATCGGAAATAGCCTTTGCGAAGACGATTTTATTGACAAGGCCCTGGAACTTCTCGAAGAAGCAAAAGATATTGGTTGCGAGATCGTGCTGCCGATAGATACCGTTATCGCGCGGGAGTTCAAAGCTAATGCAGAGAACAGGGTTGTCGATGGCGATATCGACGACGGCTGGGAAGGTCTTGACATCGGTCCGGAATCAAGCAAGCTTTTTGCCTCGAAACTTGAAGGTGCAAAGACGGTCGTATGGAACGGGCCTATGGGTGTTTTCGAACTTGAACCGTTCGACGCCGGTACCAAAGCAGTCGCACTGGCGGTCGCCGATGTTACCAGCAAGGGCGGCAAAAGCATAATAGGCGGCGGCGACAGCGCAAGCGCTATTATCAATATGGGTCTTGAAGATAAAGTCAGCCATATTTCAACCGGTGGCGGTGCCAGCCTGAAATTCCTTGAAGGAAAGAAGTTTAAATGTCTTGACATACTTGACGAGAAGTAGGCTTTAGGGCAACAAGCCCTTTAGTCGCACGGGAGAAAAGTTTAACAAGGATCGTTATGTCGAAGTTCAAGCTGCCCAAGGCAGGAACAATAGAGATGTCACCTTCTATCCTGAGTGCGGATTTTTCCGATCTTGCTTCGGAGATCGCCCAGGTTGAGTCGGCTGGGGTGAATATTATTCATCTGGATATTATGGACGGTCATTTCGTTCCTAATATTACATTCGGCCCGCCGATAGTTGCTAAGCTTCGTAAGCACAGCAACGCTGTCTTCGATACGCACTTGATGATAAGCGATCCTGAGAAGTATGCCAAAGCATTCGCAGACGCCGGTTCCGATCATATTACGTTTCATATTGAAACGGTGGATAATCCTGAAAAGTTCATCGACGAGCTTCACGGATTAGGTGTTACCTGCGGCGTCACGCTGAATCCGGAAACGCCGGTCGAGTCAATAGAAAAGGTTGCAGCGATGTGCGATATGGTTTTAGTGATGACGGTTCATCCGGGTTTTGGCGGGCAAAGTTACATAGAAGATGCAGCCAAAAAATGTGTCCGCATTCGTGAATTAGTCGGTCCGGATATTCGGATAGAAGTTGACGGCGGTATTGACCGGGAAACCGTTGCAAACGCGGTCGGTTACGGAGCAGACACACTGGTAGCAGGTAATGCAGTGTTCGGCAAACCAGACAGGGCTAAAGCTATAAACGATATATTGATGGCGGCCCAATAAGAATAATTATGGCGAAAAAGGTAATAAAATCACAGTGGGACGGTTTTTCACTGAAACCTCGCAAGGAGATGCCCGAGGGGCTTTGGCTGGCGTGTCCGAAGTGTTCGCACATGCTGTATCAAAAAAAGGTTGCAGAGAACCTTCATGTCTGTACCGAGTGCCAGCACCATATGCGTATCAGCGGGTCCAGGCGTGTTGCGCAACTGGCTGACGAAGGATCGTTCGAAGAGCTTTGCAGCGACATGGCCTCCGGTGACCCGCTAAAGTTTAAGTGGATGGACAACAATTATAAGGATCGCCTTAAAAGGGATCGAAAAAAGGGCGACTCAAACGAGGCGATGTTGATCGGTAAGGCTTTTATCCGAGGTCGCGGTGCTATGCTGGCGGTGATGGATTTTAATTTCCTTGGCGGTTCGATGGGGCTTGTCGTTGGCGAAAAACTTTGCGTTGCAGTCGATAGGGCCATTGAAGAGTCGCTTCCGCTTATAACGGTAAGTTGCTCTGGCGGTGCCCGGATGCATGAGGGCGTAGTTTCATTGGGTCAAATGGCCAAGACGAGCGCAGCTCTCGCTAAGTATGACGAGGCTGGCGGTCTGTATATTTCCGTCCTGTCGGATCCGACAACCGGCGGAGTTACTGCCAGCTTTGCAATGCTCGGCGATATAATAATAGCAGAGCCCGAGGCCCTTATCGGGTTTGCGGGTCCAAGAACGATTTACCAGACGATCAAGGTAGAACTGCCCGAGGGCTTCCAGCGATCGGAGTTTTTGCTTGAGCACGGGTTCGTCGATATGATCGTTCATCGCAAGGATTTGCGTACCGAGATCGGCAGACTGATCGATTATTGCGGCAAATAGCGTTTTTGACGGCTCAACTATCATTCAATATTTCAAAAATCACCTTTTATTTATGACCAATTCTGCATATAATCTCTATCTATGGGATATTTTCGAGACAATATAGAAAAGCTGGCTGGGTACGTTCCGGGTTTTCAGCCGGGCGACGACGATGTTGTGAAAATCAACACCAACGAGAATCCATATCCGCCGAGTCCGAAAGTAATGGAAGCTATAAGCAATTTTGACGGTGAGTTATTGCGCAGGTATCCGGAGCCGCTGGGCGATTCGTTCCGCGAGGCGGCAAGCGAGATTCTGGGCATCGGCCCCGGGAATATAATCTGCACCAACGGCGGAGACGATCTGCTTACGATCTGCTTTAGGGCGTTTTGCGAAAAGGACAGCCGAGTCGTTGCGTATCCGGTTGAGACTTATTCGTTGTACAATGTGCTGGCAGGTATTCAGGGTTGTAAGGTTGTCGAGGTTTCGTTCGATGTTGACAACTGGATCGATGAGATCGTAAAAGTTGATGCGGCGCTGACAATAATTTGCAATCCGAACGCTCCTACATCTACACGTGTCGAAACCGAAGTTCTCGGCAACCTTGCCGAAAGACTTTCCGGAGTGCTGTTGATCGATGAGGCCTATGTAGATTTTGCCGACGATAACTGCGTTCGCCTTATAAAGGAACACGATAATGTCATAATACTTCGTTCGATGAGCAAGGGATATTCGCTGGCGGGCTTGCGGTTCGGATACGGTATAGCCGGTGTTGAGCTTATTGCGGGGATGATGAAAGTTAAGGATTCTTATAACGTCGGCGCGATAGCGATAGCAGCAGCGACGGCGGCGATCAAGGATCAGGAGTATTTAAAAAAGAATGTCGAAAAGGTAAAGGCCGAGCGGTCGAGGCTCAAAGCGGGGCTTGAGAAGCTTGGATTAGAAGTGGAGAGAAGCCAGGCCAATTTCCTTCTGGCAAAAAAAACAGACGCATCGGCGATATACGATAAACTTGCGGATCGTGGAATTTATGTTCGCTTCTGGAACACTAATTCACTGGCGGACAAATTACGAATAACGATAGGAACCAAAGAACAGAACGATAAACTCGTAGAAGCATTGAAAGAGATTCTTTCATAATAAGGGAAAATCATGGAAAACAGGATCGCAAAAAAAACACGTGAGACGAACGAAACGAAAATAAATATCGAGATGGATCTTGACGGCGAAGGTAAGTACGATATAAACACCGGCGTAGGTTTTCTCGACCACATGCTGGCACACCTAAGCAAGCACGGCAAAATAGATATTACATTAAAGGCGACCGGCGATCTTGAAGTCGACGCGCATCATACGGTCGAAGATGTTGGGATATGTCTTGGCGAATGCCTCATTGAGGCGCTTGGCGATAAGAAAGGCATCAAACGTTACGGTAACAGTTTGCTGCCGATGGAAGATGCCAAAGCCGATGTCGCGGTCGATCTTTCGGGCAGGGCGTTTCTTGTTTATAACGTCGAGTACAGAACCGAGAAGATCGGTGATTTCGATGTCGAGTGTGTGGAAGAGTTCTTGCGAGCCTTTTCAAGTTCCGGCAAGTTCAATCTACATGTGACGGTTCCTTACGGTACCAACAGCCACCACATTGCCGAGGCGATCTTTAAAGCTTTGGGGCAGGCGATGGCTGAGGCGATCGAGATTGTCGGAACCGACGTGCCCAGCACTAAGGGGATACTGTGAGCAGCGATGTAAATTACGAATACAGAACCGGCATCGGTACGGATATTCATCGGCTTGTTACGGGCAGGGATCTGGTTCTTGGCGGCGTGAAGATCCCGTACAAGGAAGGTTTGCTCGCCCATAGCGACGGTGATGTTGTGCTTCACGCGGTTATCGATGCGTTGCTCGGCGCTGCGGGGATGGGTGACATTGGCGGGTTGTTCCCCGATACCGATGATAAGTGGAAAAATGCCGATAGCAGGGAGTTGTTGCAGATCGTAAAAGGCAGACTCGAAGAAAAGAAATGGGAAGTCGTAAACGTTGACCTGATAGTTCACGCAGAACAGCCGAAGCTCGGCGAGGTGAAAGGACAGATCAAAAGATGCGTCTCCTCGATACTGGGTATTGATTTTCTCAATGTCAACGTAAAGGCAAAAACCAATGAGGGGCTTGGCGATGTCGGCTTAGGCAAGGCGATGGCTTCGACGGTGACGGTGCTGCTTAGAAGAAGGATCAAAAGAACGCTATAAGGTACGATGATGAGTTTAAGGTTATACAATACGCTTTCAAATAAAGTTGAAGAGTTTAAGCCCTTAAAGCCCGGCAAGGTTAAGATGTACAGTTGCGGGCCGACGGTTTATTCGCATGCGCATATAGGCAATTTCAGATCGTTCCTCGTAGCCGATTTGCTGAAAAGATTTCTTGAGTTTAAGGATATGAGCGTTACTCATATCATGAACATCACCGACGTAGGTCACCTTTTAGAAGATGCCGACGAAGGTGCAGATAAGCTCGAAGAAGAAGCACGTAAGCAGAACAAGGACCCCCTCGAAATTGCGAAGTTCTTCACCGATTCGTTTATGGCTGCGAGTGAACTGTTGAATATGAGGCCTGCTAACCATTATCCCAGGGCCACCGAGCACATCAAAGAGATGATCGAGATGGTCGAAAAGCTCATCGACAAAGGTTACGCTTATGTCGTCGGAAGTAATGTTTATTACGATGTTACGAAGTTCGCAGATTATGGCAAGCTCTCGGGCAACACGCTTGACGACCTTAACTCAGGTGCCCGTATAGAGGTTAACGACGAAAAAAGGAACCCGCAGGACTTCGCTCTTTGGAAGCATGACCCCAAGCATATTCAGCAGTGGGACAGCCCGTGGGGCAGAGGGTTTCCCGGCTGGCATATAGAGTGTTCGGCGATGAGTGTTAAGTATCTCGGCGCCCAATTCGATTTTCATACCGGCGGCGAGGACAACATCTTTCCGCATCACGAATGCGAGATCGCTCAGACCGAAGGGGCAACCGGAAAAAAGTGGGTCAACTATTGGGTTCACGCAAGGTTCCTTATGGTCGATGGTGAAAAGATGTCTAAGTCGAAGGGCAACCTTTACACGATCGGCGAACTTATCGAAAAAGGCTTTAGAAAAAACGCCATAAGATATGCATTGATAAGCTCGCATTACCGTCAGAATTATAATTTCACTTTCGATGGGTTAAAAGCTGCCGAGCAGGCGATAGACAAGATCACACAGTGCGTTCTTACGCTTGGTGAAGTTACAGGCCAAGGCGACGGCTCGATAAGAGGTGAAGTTAAAGAGCTTATCGATAATGCAGTTAATGGTTTTGACGAGGCGCTTTGTGACGATCTTAATATTTCAAAGGCGCTGGCGTTCCTGTTCGACTTTATCAAAGGAGCAAACAAGCTCGTTGATATTAATTCTGCTGAGGCAAAGGGCATCATAGATGCTATCGAAAAGATCGACACAGTTCTTGGCGTAATCGAAAAACAGTCAGAGGATATTGACGAAGAAATAATTCGCTTAGCCGAGGAAAGAAAACAGGCAAAGCTCGATAAGAATTGGCAGCGGGCCGACGAGATTCGCGACGAAGTGGCTGTTAAGGGCTTTGTCATTGAGGATAAGCCGGGCCATGACTATAGGATCAAACGCAAGGAAGGTTGATCGGATGATAATACTCGGCATCGATCCGGGTTTGCAGGTTTGCGGTTATGCGGTTGTGAAAACCGGTAGCGGCGACGACAAACTGATAGAAGCGGGTGTATTCAGGACCAACAGCAAAAAGGAGTTGGCTGAAAGGCTCTGCCAGATCGCGGCTGATATTACTGAGATACTCGAAAAAAATAAACCGGCGATAGTTGCCATCGAAGAGCTTTATTCAAATTATAAGCATCCGAAAACTGCGATATTGATGGGACACGCAAGAGGTGTTATACTACAAAGGTCAGCAGAATCAGGTGCCGAGGTAAGGAGTTTTGCTGCGACGCGAATTAAAAAATCGCTCACCGGCAACGGAAGAGCAAGCAAAGAGCAGATGCAAAGAACGATCCAGCGGGTTCTGGGGCTTCTGGACAGGCCGGAGCCTAATGATGTTGCTGACGCGATAGCGATAGCCCTTTGCTGTGCTAATGAGAAAAGGATTTAAGCAATGATAGCCCGTATCAAAGGAAAACTGATAAGCATCGAAAGCGACAGCGGTCTTGTCGAGGTTGGCAATGTTTGCTATGAAGTGATGCTGCCCGGCTATATCATAAGCGGTCTTTCCGCAAAAGTAGGCAGCGAGGTGACGCTTTGCACAATGGAATACCTTGAAGGTACGCCCGGCAGGGGCAACCTTGTTCCGAGGATGATTGGTTTTTTAAGCAATGGCGAAAAACAATTCTTCAATAAATATACCAGCGTAAAAGGCATGGGCGTTAAGAAGGGTTTGAAATCGCTTGCGATGCCGATAGCAACGATAGCTAACGCAATAGAGACAGGCGACGAAAAGATATTGATCTCACTACCAGCGGTAGGCAAACGTCTTGCGCAACACATGATCGCAGAGCTTAAAGGCAAGCTCGAGGACTTTGCGATAGGTGCTGCCGATGCAGCGGATCCTACAGGCGGCCAATATGATCCATACCAGGTAGAGGCTATGGAGATACTGATAGCGTGGGGTGAAAAGCGAACCGATGTCGCGGAGCTTATAATGCTTGCCTGCGAAAAACATCCGGATATCAAAACAGCAGAAGAGCTTGTTCCATTGGTGTACAGGATCAAGCAGGGAATAGAGGTTTGACACCAATGGTGTCTATCTCGTTCGCGTGGAAGATTAACGAGTTATTGAACAAAAAAGATTGGACCGCGCATCAATGCGTAGTTTTAAAGTATGAGTGATAGGGAACTATGGCGATAGACAGGGTATTAAGTTCGGATTCTGGCGGCGAGCAGGAAGAGTCGTTTAATTATGCGCTTCGGCCGAAGCTGCTCGGCGAGGTTATCGGTCAGCAGAACGTAAAGGAAAAACTTTCCATTGCGATCCAGGCCGCCAAGAAACGTGGTGAGCCGTTGGAGCATATGCTTTTTTATGGCCCGCCCGGGCTGGGAAAGACCACGCTTGCAAATGTTGTTGCTAATGAGATGGACGCTGCGATAAAAACTTCATCGGGACCTGCGCTTACAAAGCAGGGCGACGTGATGGGGCTGCTTAGTAATGTTAACACCGGCGATATTCTTTTTATCGACGAGATACACCGGTTAAGCGCACCGGTTGAAGAATTCATTTACCCGGCTATGGAAGATTTCAAAGTTGATTTTACCGTAGACAGCGGCTTACATGCCAAGACGATCAACTTTCCGTTAAAGCGGTTTACGCTTATCGGCGCGACGACACGTGCGGGGTTGCTTAGCGCTCCGCTGCGGGGCCGATTCGGCATGATGTCGCATCTTGAATTTTATAACGAAGATGAGCTGAAGGAAATACTAATAAGATCGGCTGAGTTGCTTAAGCTCGAATGTCTTGACGATTCGCTTGGCATGATAGCGTCGCGGTCGAGGGGTACGCCGCGTGTTGCTAACAGATTGCTAAAACGCGTCCGCGATTATGCACAGGTTAAAGGTGAAGGCAAGCTTACGGCTGACATTGTCGAAAGCTCTTTGAAGATGGAACAGATCGACGCTTTGGGCCTTGACGAACTTGACAGATCGTTCTTGCGGGCGATCATAAAAGTTTACGATGGCGGGCCTGCGGGGATAGATGCTATCGCTGCCACGCTTGGTGAAGAACGCGACACCTTAGAAGATGTTGTCGAGCCTTACCTGCTGCAAACGGGGTTCCTGCGAAGAACAAAACGCGGCAGAGAAGCGACACAGCAGGCATACGAGCATCTGGGCCTCATCTATAAAAAAGGCGGCACAACAGAGCCGGAACTCTTTGACGAGTGATGCTAATGGTGTCTATTACGTTCGCGTTAAATAATCGGTGAGTTATTGTACAAAAAAGATTAGACCGCGCATTGCCCCGCAGTTGTGGATTCATCTTTTTACAAAGTGTTTTGCCATTCTTGGCGGTTTGCCCAGCAGTTCGGTGAAGTGATAGACCAATATCTTTTCGATCTCGTTTGCAGTTCTTTCGTCGGCTTGCGATATGCGTCTAAGATCGCTAAGGCATGCTGCGGTGTTTTTGCTAAGTCTTATCTTATCGGCGTAGGCTGCTTCGCAATCCTGACAAACAAGCCCGTTGCCCATACTTGAGAAGAATACCGCTCGCCAGTTTTCATTGAATTCGGTTTTGCAATTTGTACAGGCGTTTAGAACGGGTTTTGTACCGAAGTCATTAAGCAAAGTGAGCTGAAAGATAACAAGCAGTGACAGGGCTTCTAAGTCTGTTTTAAAATGTTGTACATCGGCCAGGAAGTTAACCGTCGAATCAAACAATTCCGGGTGCGGATCGTATTCGTGGGTAAATTTTTCAACCAGTTCTACGGAAAATAGTGCGCAGTTGAGATTGTATAGCCGATTTCGCAAGCCGAGGAAGATGGGCTTTTGGTGGAACTCGGTAAGCGTCGATAGTTTTTGCGAGCTGCTTTCTGCGAAAACAATATCGCCGTAAGAAAATATCTCGATGGGTCCATCGAATGATGACTTGGCACGCTTTGCCCCTTTGGCCATCGCTGATATTTTGCCATGCGATCGTGTAAAGAGGGTGACAACCTGAGAGGTCTCGGAGTAGTCGGCTTTTCTTAGGCAAACAGCCTTGTCTTTTTTTAACATAGGTTTTACTTTTGGGTGTTATACTATTTACAATTAAGAATTTCGCATCGATATGCGGTCTAATTTTCTACGTCGTTATAAAGCTTTACAATGACAACTCGCACACTTATGCAAATAACGGATCAAGAGTTTATCTGCCTGAAGGCAGTCTTTTTTTAGCATAAGTTTTACTGAGAGGTTTCGGTTTGAGTTTTTTCTATTCGCAATCGTTTTATTTTTCTTGGTTCGGCGGCTATGATTGTAAAGTTTACGTTTTCATAAGCGAATGTTTCGCCGGTCTTGGGGACATAGCCCAGGTGCGAAAAGACAAATCCGCCTACGGTGTCATAGTCCTCGTTTTCGGGCAGATAAATCTCGAAGTCGCGGTTAAGATCGTCGATGTAGGTTCTCGCATCCAGTTCGATGGTGCTTTCGTCGATCTCTTTTATGGACTCAGGCGTAGCGTCCTCATATTCGTCAGCGATCTCGCCTACAAGTTCTTCGAGAATATCTTCTATGGTAACGATGCCGGCTGTCCCGCCATACTCGTCCAACAGAACGGCGATATGCAGTTTCTGGTTCTGGAACTCGTGCAGCAGCACTCTTAGCGGTTTTGTTTCGGGAACAAAATATGCATCCCGCATTACGCTGCGAATATCGAAATCCTCAATATCCTTGCCGATATGCGAGAGCAGATCCTTAGCATAAATAAGCCCGATGATGTTGTCGATATTTTCTTCGCAGACGGGTATACGCGAATGGCCCGCCTTTATTATCGTATCGAGTATCGCTTGCAGGTCGTCACCTACCTTGATGGCGACGATGTCCGTTCGAGGCGTCATTATTTCCTCGGCGGTTGTGTCGCTAAGTTCGAGGACATTTTCAATCATCTCTGCCTCTTCTTCGTCGACGACGCCTTCGATCATACCCTGCTCTACGGCGCTCATGATCTCTTCCTGGCGTTCTTCCTGTTCCTGGTCCGGCGTTGATTCCGTGATACCTGCCAGGCGGCGAACAAGCCGGTCGTGAAGATTGAACAGGGTTAGTATCGGCGAGATAATAAAAGCCAGCCTCTTTAGAAGAGGAGAGGTTACTGAAAGGATTTTTTCGCCGGTATGCTCTGCCCATGCAATCGGTATCGTAAGTGAGAACAAGACGAATATTACAAATGCAAGCAGCAGAGCCGCCAGAATGTTTTCAAGGGTTGTTACCAGGAAATAGACTATGCCAAGGTTCGCCAGTATCCTGAAAAACGAACACGTGATGACATATTTCTCGATGTTTTTCAGGAGGGGTTCGACCTGGGGCTCTTTATTGGCTGACCTGAAGGCTTCGTAAAGCTTCACTCTTGAAAAAGATTTTAACGACAGGTTGTTTAACGAAAAAAACAATCCTGCAATAGCCAACAGGCATATCCAGATCAGCGAAAATCCAACATCTTCCACTTCTTAAAATCCTTAAAAGATTAATCAATTTGCTTGTTATATATTATACCGAAACCGGCTTGTTGTAAAATGCGATCTTCTGTTTGGTGCATTTTTTCGGCTTGGTTCTCATCGACATCGTCAAATCCGAGATTATGCAGCATCCCGTGTGTGATGTACAGGGCCAGTTCCGCTTCCATCGAGTGTCCTCTTGTCTGCGATTGCCTTTTGGCTTCGTCAGCATTTACTACCAATTCGAAACTTTTGCTGACGTCGTTTTCGTCTGAAAGATCGAAGCTTATAACATCGGTGATGTTTTGCTTATTGAGGAATTGCGAATGCACTTTAACGGTTCTTTCGTCGTCTACTATGGCAATGCTGATGGATGCACAGGTAAGCTTAAATTCAGAGCAGATCGAGCGTACGAGTTTTTCAAGTCGAGTGGGATCGGCGCTTGCATCGGGGTGTTGAAAGGTGATGTCGATAGTTAATTGATTATTGTTAGACATTTTGGTTGCCATTTGGTTTATGTTCCGTCTTGCCGGGTACTTCGAGCGGTTCGTCGGGAGCCTTTGGGTAAGCGATCCTTCCGTGGTGGTGTGCGGCAAGCGATTTTGAAAGGGCAGCTTCGATCTTGCTTAGCTCTCTTAGCGTAAGGTCGCACTCGTCGAGTTGGCCATCCTGAAGCCGTTTCATTGCCATGTTGTGGACCACGGTTTCTATCCTGTTCGGTGTAAGTTCGCTAAGTGATCTTGCGGCGCTTTCGGAGGTGTCGGCGATCATAATAATAGCGGCTTCTTTTGTTTTCGGTTTTGGTCCGGGATATCTGAACTCGGATTCCGAAACAGTTTTCTGCTTATCGTCCTGCTGTTTTTTAGCTTCGTTATAGAAGTATTCTATAAGCGTTGTTCCGTGGTGAGTCTCGATGAACTGTCGCAAGACTGCAGGCAGGCCGAACTCTCTTGCGATCTCGATACCGTCCTTTACATGTCCTACGATCACAAGTTGGCTCATCGCAGGCGAAAGTTGATCGTGCCTGCTCTGGGAACCCATCTGGTTTTCAACAAAGTAGGGCGGTTTGTTTATTTTGCCGATGTCATGATAGTATGCGCCAACCCGGCAAAGCAATCCGTTGGCTCCGATAGCTTCGGCGGCAGCTTCGGCGATAGATCCGATCAGAAGACTATGGCTAAACGTCCCGGGCGCTTCCATCGCAAGTTTTTTCAGCAACGGCTGATTCGCGTCGCTATAATCCATAAGCGTCATGCTTGTTGCGATACCGAACACCTTTTCAATTAGCGGCAGGAAACCTTGCAGAACAAGTCCGACAGCTACGGTAATAGCGGCTGCACTACCCGATGTGTAAAAATTTATTGCTTTGATCTTGCCCTGTATAAAACCAAAAGCAAGGGCGGTAATGAACACAGATATAGCTGCCCACGTGGAAACCTCGATGAGCTTCATTCGTGTGCGGATCTCTTTCAAACAAAAACAACAGGTTACAACACCTGCCATCATCGTAAGGAAAAGTCCGATGTCAGCGGTCTTGCCAACCGCAAAGCAGGCCAGCAGACAGTAGAACAATGTCATACCTATCGCAAATCTCTGGTTGTATGCGATCGTAAGAATGATCGCGCTGGTCACCGCAGAACCTGTTGCAAGCCATATCCACTTCTCAGAGTACGCGCCGACTTTTGCCATCGTAAGAAGCACAAGGAACAGCCCCGTCAAAGCGATGAGACGTGTTGGCTTTTTGATGATCCTCTCTTGATAATGGTGAATGTATAACACGGCTCCTACGTTAACGAGTATGACAATAGCACCCAGGGCAAATATTTCCGGGAGCGGTTTTAAAATCGGTGTTCCAGGTTCGAAGAATTGACCTTCGGATGTGGCAACGCTTAAAATGCCGATCGCAAGGGCGGTAAAGATCGTGATAACAAAAACCGCAAGCGGTATATTACTGTTGATGATCTGGCTGATACGATCGAATTTTTCCGCAGAGATATTGTCACGAACATGCTGCCGTCTTGCACTGATCTTTTTTTTCTTTTTTAATGCCATTTACTGTACCAGATAACCCGGTTTCTGTACGTTAACAATCTAATATCGACATACCCGCGTAAGAGCTTGAGGCTCGCTTACCGTTATGTCGCTTTTTTATTTTTTTTGTCGTAGGCCTGTACGATATTCTGCACAAGGTCATGCCTTACGATATCCGATTCTTTGAGCTTAATTATACCAATACCGTCGATTCCTTGCAAAGTGCTGCACGCGTCTATCATCCCGCTTTTTTGCCCTTTTTCAAGATCGATCTGCGTTACATCGCCGGTGATTATCATCTTCGAGCCTCTGCCGAGTCGCGTCAGGAACATCAGCATTTGCGAGATCGACGTGTTCTGCGCTTCGTCGCAGATAACGACTGCTTCGTTTAACGTTCTTCCCCGCATAAAAGCCAGCGGACTAACCTCGATGATATCCATCTCGATAAATTTTCTCATCTGATCGAAATCCATCATGTCTTCCAGGCTGTCGAACAACGGCCTTAAGTATGGGTTTACTTTCGCCTGAATGTCGCCCGGCAAAAAGCCAAGACGTTCTCCGGCTTCAACGGCAGGGCGAGCAAGGACAATCTTTCTTATCTGTCTTTTCTTTAACATCGAAACCGCCACGGCAACTGCAAGGTAAGTCTTGCCCGTTCCCGCAGGCCCGGTGCAGAATGTAAGATCGCAGGCGAGCATTTTTTTTATGTATTTAGCCTGTCCTTCGGTGAACGGTTCGATGCACGCCTTGTTTGAATAGACCTTAAGCCCCCTTGTGTTTTTGGGCTTAAGATGTTTTTGAGTTTGCGTGATGATCGCGGTTACGTCTTTTTCGTCGATAGTCCCTTTTGTTGCCAGGCGAGCCTGCATCTCTTCAATGATCGCTGCGGCGTTTTTAGTACCCTCCGATCTGCCTTCGATGACGATGTACCCGTCTCGTGCCGATATGCTGACATCAAGCTCGAAGCAGATCGTCTTAAGATGCTTATCGGCAGGGCCGAAAAGATCGGTGTGTCGAGTCTTAGGTTCTAATTCTAATTTATATTCCAATCCGGTCTGCCTTTATGCTATTTTAATCAGTTAACCATCATTGTCAGGAATAAATATGCTATCGGCGCCGTCGCTATTGGCGAATCTATTATGTCAAGTATCCCGCCGAAACCAGGCACAGAACTTGACGAGTCTTTCTGTTGGGCGTCGCGTTTTATCATTGACTCGGCAAGGTCGCCAAGCTGACCGCAAACGCCAAAGATCGCTCCGAAGACGACCGCGCTTACAATCGGCATTATACCACAGAACCTTGCGAAAAGAACAGCGGCAATTACCGCAAAAAGAACTGCGCCGCCAAGCCCTTCCCACGTCTTTGACGGGCTTATATTAGGCGACATCTTGTGTTTGCCGAAAAGTTTGCCCAGGGTGTACGCTCCGATGTCGGAACACTTAACCGTGAATATAAACATAAACAACGGCCATACACCGAAGTCGACTCTGATGCCGACTACAAAGCCGGACAAAAATCCAAGATAGAAACATGCGAATAGATTTGCCGAGCAGTTTGCGATCGTTCCCTCGTTGGCGAATTTTAACGCCTGCAAAACGAACAGTATAAGTATGATCGCGGCTGTGCATGAGATCGTATGGTACAGGTGGAATTCAAGCGGGTTGCCAAAGAACTGCCTGCTATACCATCCCAGCACCAGTATCATTGATGCCGGTATCGTCAGCGTTTTAAATATTTTTGCACCGGTGTTCTCGATAAGCCCTGCAAGCTCTATTTGTGCGGGTATCGCAAGCAGCGTAACAAGCACACAAAGGATGGTTCCCTTGACCGGTAGCTTGGGTTCTGTTATCGAAGACGACAGGGTTCCGTCCAGAAAACCATCTGCAACGCACAGCCCGATGAAAGCGGCGATCATCAATGCTCCGAAGATCAATCTGTATTTTAGCATAGCTGTATCCTGTCTTAGGTAGTTTATTTTGTTTTGACATCGCCAAAACGTCGTGCGCGATTTGCAAAATCTATCACAGCTTTGTCAATATCGTCTGTCTTAAAGTCCGGCCAAAGCGTATCGGTGATATAAAACTCCGCATACGACAACTGCCACAGCAAAAAGTTGCTGATCCGCATCTCGCCGGATGTTCTGATAAGCAGGTCAGGATCCTTCCACCCGGCTGTGTATAGGTGATCGCTGATACAGGCATGATCGATCTCGTCAATAGAGAGTTCGCCATCCTTGCATTCCTGTACGATGGATTTAACCGCGTCAGTAACCTCGGTCCTTGCACCGTAGTTGATCGCAAGTCCCAGCGACATCCCCGTATTATTTTTCGTAAGATCGGTCGTGGTGTCAATTGCTTCGAGAACCGTTTGCGGCAGCTTTTTTCGTTGTCCGATGTGCCTTAGTTTTACGTTGTTTTCAATAAGCGTAGGGCGGATACCCTTGAGGTATTCCGAATAAAGATACATAAGAAAATCGATCTCTTCTTTCGGTCTTTTCCAGTTTTGCATGCTGAACGAATAAAGCGTCAGGTACTCGACGCCAAGAGCGACGCAGTAAAGGGCGATCGTCTCTACGATCTTTCCGCCTTCTGCATGTCCCTGGAACCGCGGCAGCCCGCGTTGCGTTGCCCATCGTCCGTTGCCATCCATGATGATCGCGATATGACGCGGGATACTGTCCGGATCGATACCAAGTTTTTTCCCGGCATCTTCACGTTTTTGTTCGAATGTAAGATGCATTAGCTTTTAACCTTTAGGTATTGCCTGGCTTCTTTTTGGACCTACGCCGACCATCGTTACCGGTATCTTTACGATCTTTTCGATAGCGGCGATATAGTTCTTTGCATTCTCCGGAAGCTGATCGTATGCTGTTACTCCTCTAAGATCCTCGCTCCAGCCGGGCATCGTTTCATATACGCACTCAACCGACGACAGTTCCACCGCATCGGACGGAAAGAACGTAGTCTCGACGCCGTTTACTTTATACGCCTTGCATATTTTCAGCTCGTCAAATCCTGCCAGCGTATCCATGTGCATCATTGCGATCTCGTTAACTCCGCCGATAGCTACGGTGTACCTAACCGCCACCGCATCGAACCATCCGCATCTGCGAGGCCTGCCCGTCGTCGTCCCGTACTCATGTCCTTTTTCACGGATCGTTTCTCCGATCTCGTTGTCCAGTTCTGTCGGGAAGGGTCCTGCCCCAACTCGTGTAGAGTATGCCTTAACTACGCCGATAAATTTATCGACCATGCTTGACGGAACTCCGCATCCCGGGCTCATTCCAAGGGCGCTCGCGTTTGAGCTGGTTACGAAAGGGAACGTCCCGTGGTCGATATCAAGCAATGCGCCCTGAGCACCTTCGAACAAAAGCCGTTTGCCTGCTTCGATGCCCTCGTGCAGATATTTTGTGGTGTTGGTTATATACGGTGTCAGCGCCGCGGCGTAGCCTTTGCATTTCTCGAATATATCGGCGGCACTGATAGGCTCGGCGTCGTAAAGAGCGGTGAATACTTTATTCTTATAGCTGACGATTCTTTCGAGTTTTTCTTTCAGTTGGTCCAGATCGCGGAAGTCTGCCATTCTCACGGCAAAGCTTCTTCCGATCTTGTCGGCGTAGCATGGCCCGATACCGCGTATAGTTGTCCCGAGCTTGTTCTTGCCGAGAGCGTTTTCGCGGTGCTGGTCCTCTGCTTTATGATAGTCCAGGACAACGTGTGCGTTTTCGCTGATGAATAGTCTTCCTTCAAGCGAGATATCCCTGTCCGAAAGGCCTTTAAGCTCTCCGATAAATATCTCGGGATCGAACACCACGCCGTTACCGATAACGCAGTTCATGTCTTTGCGAACGGCGCCGCTGGGCATGATATGCAGGGCGAATTTCTCATCGCCTATAATGACCGTATGCCCGGCATTAGCTCCGCCCGCATAACGAACAACGACATCAGAGTTCTCTGCCAGAATATCGACAACCTTACCCTTACCTTCGTCTCCCCATTGTAACCCTACAACACAGCAATTCATCTAAACAACGCCTTTCTGTTTTCAAAAACCTACCGCCAAACATTAATTGTTATAATTACGAAACTTACAAAATAGACACCATCGGTGTCATCCCCGTAACCAGCGTCAGCTTATCTTTGCAACGACCTCATCTAGTACTATTCCAAGCCCGTCGTAATCCCTATCGCTGATCTTGATCTCATTATTGCTCCCATGGCTGTCCTTATACGTTATCGTAAAGAACCCTTTCGAGTCGAAATGAGTTTTGTTAATACTTTCCATCGAAGCATAAGTTATTTCTGTGCCGCATACATCAAGTGACGTGTCGCCGGCGACAACTTTTTTATTTTTTGAAGTTACCCATTTAAAAGCAAAAAATACCCCCAAAGGCAAAAGCACAAAAGGTGAATACATGTTGAACTTCATTGCGTCGCTGGGTTGATTGTCGTTTTCAATGTAATGTTTTTTGTAGAAGCTTTGCCGTTTGGACCAGTCATATTTGCTCAGGTATCCGTCATACGCCAGAACTGCGGCGCCTACGATACAAACTGCCATATAAAGCCTGAAACTGTTTGTTTTGTATTTACTAACGGTTGCTTCTACTGACATCCGGGTTTCTCCTTTTAATTATCTTCTTTGAGCGATAGCGTTTGTTAGCGGACCCACAAAGCAGGGTACTATTTTTTCTGCCATCATATTTTCTGCAAGCTGACATTGTTGTTGTAACGATTCCGGCGAATAGAATTCCCTGCCCTTGCCTTGACGTCGGATCGTAAAGTAAAGGCTGATAGGATCGTCCGGTTTGAATTTCTGATTCTTAACTTCCGCAAGTCCGGTTCTCGACTCGATGGTTACTCTTGCCTGCGTGCTGCACTCTTCGTCAAGGGCAAGGATGATTGTCGGCGAAAACCTCAGCGGCTTTGAGTCCGGTATATCCATAAACGCTCCGAAAGCGGTCGACGCGAACAACGCCTCTGCAATAACTTCGTTGTGGTTTCCCTGAAAATCGAAATCCATCGAGAATGTCACATCAAGCGAGTCAATATCGAGATGGCTTACCCCCAGCATATAAGGAGCGATATCAAGAACAAGCTGGTTTAATTTGTAGCTATGATCCATATCACGCGGATTGGCACACCCGGCACAGATCCGATCTATCTCGAGGTTTACCCACCGGTACTTTTCGCCCTCTTTTTCCTGCTCAAGGCAGAAGTCGCCGTTGGATTTTCTATAAAAATTGTTCATTCCGCTAAACTGTTTTTGTATCCGCTCGAAGAACGTAAGAACCGTGTCCCTCTCGCCTGGCAGGTCAAGGTGCGTGTTGATCTGCATGTCTACATAAAAGTCATCGCAAAGCGAACTAAAACTATTAAGCATCTTTAAAATGCCTCCATTAGGAAAAGACCATATTCAATCGGAGATTTTCGCATAAAAAGCGCAGGTTTACAAGCAAATAAACTCGCAAAGAAACCTAAAATTGGCCCAAAAAGACATGCTCAAAGAGGTTTTTTATTTTTTAGAGGTTCTTTTAAGATCAGGGTCAGGCAGTTTCAACTCGGTTATGATGGCACCTATCGCAGAAAACAGTGTGAAAACAAAGATTCTCCAGACAAATGCAGTTATATATTGCCCTGCGGGTATCTGGGCATTGGCGGTTTGTAGGAGGGTCAAAACCGTGTATAACAATGCTGATAATGTCCCGCAAGCCGCGGCGGACACTATTCTTTTGAAAATTGCGGTCCCGCCTGCCAGCAGCGTCATAGCCGAACCAGCCAAAACCGGCATTACAAAACAAAGCCACCACATATTGCCAAGTTTCGGGATCGAGCCGAGATCTTTTATATAGAGATAGTCGATATATGCCAAAACCCCTGTCAAGATCGCCGTTATCGGGAGGATGTGCCAATAACGGGATGGTTTCCCCGCTCGCAGCGATATCCGTTTGCCTATACGCTTCCGTATCGTCAACGGCCAGTTATAGAACAAACAGAACACCCAGTGCTCCAGCAGCGCACCTCGCTCGCCGAACACAGGTACGATATGAACAGCTTCCGTTGCCCAGTGACCTGCCATAAAACGAGCAATCACCGGATAACGATACGCCATCTGGATCGGAAAGGCAAGGTATCCCACATATTTGAAAAAGCTAAGAAAGATCGCGATGTTATAATCCTTAAAGCTTCTGTCTTTGATCACCATGTACAAGGTGTAAAATCCCCGGCATAGCGAGCCCGGCGAAATAGGAACAACCTGAAAAGCAAGTATTATACCGCCGCCAATTCCCCATGATTGTTTCCAAGGCATTTCCGGATGCATCAGAACATACACAATAGCACATATGATAGAGACGACCTGAGTTACAGGAAGCGTACAAACATGAACAGCAAGGCTCTTAAGATACTTTTGGATAAAAGGTTCGTTCAACTGAGAAAGTATTATTTCACTGTCGTCATCCGTAACAAGATGTTTTTCTCGTCCCTCGGCGACCATATCACGCAGCCATTGCTCGCGGAAACCGGCATTGAAATAAAGCTTCACAGGCCTAACGAAAATATAAAAATATTTCTCTTTCCTGTATCGCGGATCGACGGCGAATTTATGGAGGCCGATAGGAAGCCAGGATATAAGCAGGTGTCCAATGAACAGAGGCATGCTGTTGCCGACTTCAAGGGCTTTGCCTGCGCTAAGCCGTCCTTCCCTGTGCCAATAGATAGCTTTTTCACAAGCTCTCCCTTTGACAGCCCTTACAAAATAACTCCAGTTAAAACACAGATCGTGGTAATGTTTTCGCCAGTCCTTCCGACCCCAAAGCCTGCGCAAAAACTCGCCGGCAAACGGTATCATTCCTACAAAAACAAAAATAAACGTAAGGAATTTCGAGCTTCTAAGCTTCGCTTCCTTTTCCTCATCCAGAAAGTTTTTTGTTTTCCATCCGGTAACTGCGCTGTTGAGGATCGTTGACCATAGCTTACCGTCATACAACAGCCGAACGTGGTTATGCGTAATATCAGGCACAGAGTTGCGATATATATCCTCGACCTCTTTCAGTTCTTCCAGCGCGTCCTTAAGATGTTCAAAGTGTGACGGATGTTTTTCGATATACCCTGCAAGTTTCTTGATGTCACCCCTGTCAAACTGCACCAGCGACCCGCGTTTGATACCTTTGGCGATAAGCATAAAATCGCCCGGACTCATCGGCAAAAACGGCAACAGCGTAAGCCCCGCTCGAAAATCAACCGCCATAAGCCCACGCTCCGGATCGTTATCTGTCGAGCTTAACTTCAGGCAGTTCGGCTGACTCTTGCACGTTGTCCATTCGTATTGACGGGCGAACTCATAAGCGCCGATCTCGCCGAGCATTTCTACGAAGTCATGCATGAATTTGTATTTCGCGCGATATTCCGGCGAACCGAGCTCGCTGGATTTTATTTTTCCTCCGTGTTTCCACAGTTTCAAAGCGTCCAGGTTGTCATCCACTTCCAGACGCCACGTACGACCCTCCACCCATCCGCTTATCTCACCGCAACTGCCCATATAATGATCGATAAATGTCGCATGAATATCGTTAACGACATTTTGCTCGTCGAATTTTATCTGAGACGCAGCCTTAATGAATTTTTGCCACAACGCACCGCTCCGTGCCGCAGCGGGATTTGTCTGCAACTGGAACGGACCCTGAAAACCGATCGCATACAGAAGATCGCGGAATATCTTTGACATCCTGGAGGGGGGGATCAATATTTTTACCGCGTAGGATTTACCGACATAGAGACCTTCGACAGTTCCCTCGGTTGTCTCCAGGTTTAACATTTTTACCTTGTAAACCTGACCGGCGAACCCGCCGCCTACGAATTTCTCTACCAGAAGCGTAGCCCTGGCACTGTATGCGGGCGATACTCCTGTGACATCATAGATCAGTTCCGTTCCCGGATCGTATTTCTCGATTCGCATAGGGCGGCAAAGCTCCGTACTGTGAAATATCACTTGTAGTTCTTTGCAAGTTTCAACCGAGTACTCTGCCATGAATTTCCCTAACGTTAATTCCATAAAATAGCCAGATGAATACAAATTTGCAGAACGATCCCTGCATAAACACCAGCCATTAGATCATCGGCAAGAATACCCCATCCGCTTGGAAGTTTCTCAAGTTTTTTACATGGATAAGGCTTTAAAATATCGAAAAATCTAAACGCTGCAAACCCAACCAAAGACACGATAAGAATATTTTTGCCTCCGACAGCATAAGCGGTGATAAATGTCAGCGACTGGCCCGCGACCTCGTCGGCGACCACCTGAGAAGGATCCTTGTCTCCCGTCAAACTGATAACCCCGGGAGCGAATAGAACACATGCTATCGACGCTCCAACAGCGATAATGAACATCGATGCCGAGGTCACTATGCGACCGGCATCACAAAGACAAAGAACCGAAAACACCACCACAGGAGGGATCGAACCCCAGGTGCCAGGTGCAACCGGCAGATGTCCTAAACCAAAACAGGATGTAAGTAATTTCTTCATAGTATAGTGATAATCTCTATAACTCCCTTAGGCTATTAAACGGTTGCCTGAGGAATAAATAATTCCTGAAAAGACCTAACGACAAAACTATCGGTCATGCCGGCAATAAAATCAAGAACAACGAGTTCGTCCGGATCAGATTTTTCATAAATACCTCGCATGTCTTCCACATATTCGGCGAAAATCTTATGAACACAAGGTGTCTTGTTGTCCTTTTCGAAATCCTGAAATTTATCTGTTTTGAGATAGACTTCTTTGAGATCGGCAAAAAGCAATCTGACAGATTGCCTGGCTTGTTTTCCATATCTTTCAGATTCATCGCTGTGATATATATTTGAGTCATTAAAGTCGATCAAGGAATGAAGTAAATCGCCATATTCGCGTGACATTGCAATGTAATCTTTGTTGTGACTTTCCTTGATAATACTTTCTAAAAATGAGCCGATTATTTTGCCATTAGTCTTGCCCAATTTTTCATTAATCTTTACGGGGACATCACTTTCTTTTATAACTTCAGCGGCGATAGCATCTTCAATGTCTTTGCCGCAATATGCAACCTTGTCAATTAAACGGACTATACAACCTTCCAATGTTGCAGGGTATCCGGCATCTTCGCGGTTTTTTATTTCGCATAGATTTTTATCTTTGGATCCGGGGATAAGCTTACAAGTTGTAAAATCTTCTCCGCAATGAGATATAATACCGTCTCTAACCTCCCATGTTAAATTAAGCCCCGGTTCTTCTCTGTCACGTTTAGCGATTTTATCGACAACCCTCAAGCCGTAAATCTCATGACTAAAACCCTGCATGGTTTTGGTCAGAGTCTCGTTTTTGTGTATTATTTCTTCTTTTAAGAATTTTTCGCCCTGATGTCCAAATGGTGCATGGCCTATATCGTGCGCCAAGCCGATAGCCTCTGCGAGATCCTCGTTAAGCCCTAAACATCTCGCTACTGTTCTTGCGGCTGAGGCGACAAAAAGAACGTGATCCATTCGTGTTGAAACATGATCGTTTTGTGGAAAATAAAAGACTTGCGTTTTGTGTCTTAGCCGCCGGAATGACTGAGAATAAATAATGCGATGGATGTCTCGTTGGAATTCTGTCCGAAATTTATCCGGTGGTATTTCTTTTTGACGTCCTTTTGTTCCGATAGTAGCATGGCTGCTCGGGAACATTTCCTTCTCTAATCTTTTAAACTCTTGCATACTACCCCCCCGAAAAGAGTTATCAACAACTCAGCTATTTCATTGGCTGGTTTTTGTGCCATTAGATAACTTCTAATGGCCTCCCCTTTTTCATTGGCATTGAAAAAAGAGGACTTTTTAGGAATACCGTAATTTTTATGTTTCTCAGAAAACTTTTCATCAAAAACAATTGGAATGCTTTCGTATTTGTCAACAAATTCGAAATCTGCCAACCCCATAACCAAGGGATTGCAATTACCATGAATTAATGATCGATCGTCATTCTTGAAGATGACAATTGGTTTCTCATGTGCCCAAGCCATACCGGCTTCAACCATTGCCCCTTCGTCTGGCACTCTGCCGTTCATGTTAAGTATCATCCCATCGCTGTCCATTACCTCGAAAACATCCAGAGAGAAAATAGCCTTGTTTAGTACTGCCGATGCGGTTTCTTGGGAAACATCTTTTTCGAGCAGCACTGGCAGAAGTTTTGCTAATTCAAGTCCGTCTCTTTGAGGCAAGAAAACCGAATAGCCGGCATGCTCCAGAACAGCGGCAATATTTGCCATTTCTTCACGTTCTTTAGGGTTGAACAGAGGGCCTGCGCAATATATTTTGGGCATCTTATTGCTCATCCTAATTCCTTTCAGTTACGGGCGTTAACGCAAACGCCAAACAGAGTGAATGCCAAGGCATTATCTTAATGTTCAGAAGAAAATTAAGCAACGTTTTTTTGGCATGGTTAGACGTTCGGAAGATTATTTTTCTTGCCGATCTCGACCAATTGATCGTACAGTTCGTAAAGCCCCTGGCTTATAACATCCGTATCGCTGCACACATGCATAAAGTTGGTATCCCCGTTCCATCGCGGAACAATATGAACATGCATATGATCCGGCAAGCCGGCGCCTGCGCATCGCCCGAAGTTTATCCCAACGTTGAATCCATGTGGACAGATCGCCTCGGTAAGTGCGATCTTGCAGTCGCGAATCAGCTTTGTCAATTCAAGAAGTTCCTCGTCGCTGGCATCGTCCAGATCGGGAATATGCCGCACAGGAGCGACCAGCAGATGACCGTTGTTATAAGGGAACCGGTTAAAGACAACCATGCAGTTCTTGGTACGCCAAAGCACCAGGTTCTCGCGATCATTCTCCGGATTCTCAAGGTAATGGCATACGAAGCATTCGTGTTTTTCTTCCGAAAGACCTTGAATGTATTTTATCCTCCACGGAGCCCATAGATTATTACGTTCCAATGACCACCTCCCAGTTTTACTTATCCATCAGCCGGAGCGAGATCTTCTGGTCGATCTTGATCAGAGGCTCCATACCCCCAAGCGGAAGCATAAAGGTTGCGGTCATGGTTATTTTGTAATTCTGTTCTTCCGAGATAACCGTTCCGGTATCGATATTGAACACTTGCGTCCCCGCTCCTTCCAGCGCCGTCGTCTGATACCCTCGCAGGAAGCCAAGCATACCCTTCATGCGGAACCTGCCTTTGTATCGGCTGGGCCAGTTTTCATGCGTCGCTTTGCTTTCGGCAAACGTACTTTCGATGACCCCCAGCCTTTGCTCGCCGCTTTCGTCGATCTCCTTAAGAGTATACGTCGTCTCTTTTACCGCCTGAACCGCAACCGGCAGGGGGATGATCTGTGTCGCCTTCCAGCTATCACCGATCTCCACGCCGTCAAGCGGATTCTCGATAGAAGCGATAGAGTCCCAAACGTGCCATTGCAGCGAGATAAAGTCGGCGATCATATCCATTTCCTTGATGCGACCTTTACGGGGATCGCTGGATGATATAGATTTTTCGCCAAGCTCAAGTACGATTTTTTGTATCTCGGAATAATCCTCGATCTTGCCAACAGGCGAAACCTGGAACGTAAACGTTCTCCCTTCGAGATATTCCACGGCATCGCGAGGTGTTCGTTTGGAAGATTTGCGAGTGACCTTTGCCGATTCGCAGGTCGCCGATATCGTGCTAAGACCGTAGGGGTTCGGTTCGACGGGCTTATAGGCTATAACCATCTCAAGCTTTTCATAGATCTCTTGAGGTTTGCTTTTCTTGCCTTTTGATGCAACGCCCGTCGGATCAAGGTCAATGCTGGTATTGCGTTCGGAAATAAGTTTATAACGTAACGTCGTATCAGCCTTAAAGTCGACTACAAGAAGTTCCTTTTCCTGACCCGGCTGACAACCAGCCGACGAAACAACCATCGCCAAACAAATGATAAATCCATAGAAGTTTTTCAAACTAACAACCTTTCCAAAAGCAGCGGGTAACGTTTCAATTAATCGATTTTTTCAAGGCTGACAGAACTGGTAAGTCCCATCGTCAGCATATCCGGGCCCTTTCCTTCTACCTGAACACGCGATTGTTCCGCAGCGATATATGTCGATACAAGAGTTTCGTTGTACTTGCTTACCTGCCCGGAGCTAAGGTCCAGCGTAAGACCGCCGCTCCAGCTATCGTCAGCGTCGAACAGCTCCACAAACGCATCCACTGGACTGCTCTCTGAATCGACATCTTCTACTTTTTTGGATGTCGGTATTGCTTCCATTTTTATTTCTACCATATTACCGCGGACAGACTTCAACGTATATGTCTTTTCAAAATTCTTAGGATCAAGCATCCCCGGCGGAGGTGTTTTAACTTCGCTCCAGCTCTGCCCGACGATTAACTTGCTCCCTGACGCATCCGGAAGGGCAAGAACTTCGTGTCGGGTCTTAATGCTTTTGTCCGCAAGAAAACTTTTTACGAACTTATCAGGCGAAACCGCTCTTGCGCTGGAGATGTCAACCGAAGAGACGCTGCCGGACGGCGACATCCTGATCCGATAGCTGCGACCGATCAGAGTGGCAAGTGCGTGGTCGGTATTGGTAGCACTGTCAAAATCCAGCACCACACCGCTTTTGTTCTGTGCGTGGTATTTAATGCTGTCGAGCGTGATACTGGCAACGGCATTGCCTTCGCCATCCACGCTGTCGATCGTCTGAGTGAATATTGTTTCGACTTTCGATCCGGTACGTTCTTCTTTAAGTTTGTTCAGCGAAGGCTGCTCGAATCTAAAATCTTTAACCGCTTTGGTAACCACTTTATACTTGGCAGTGTTACCGGCTGTGAAGTTCAGCCGAACATTGGCGATCTTGCTCGGCGATACGCTTTTCTCGCCGGTTTCGGTTTCAGGCGCACACCCGGCAAAGATTAACATTAAACAGGCAGCAAAAACGACAGAACCGGTTAAAAGTTTAGATGACATAACTTCTCCTTCTTATTTATTCGAAATTGTTAACTCGCCAATGGCAAATACAAAAATGCGATTATATATTTTGCTGCGAACTAAGGCAACCTTTATATCGTCCAGCAGCACATTTTTTGGAGATAAAAAGGATTTTTGGGCGGATCAACCCCGGTTTTTTTCTCTTAGACACCGATTTTCGGAACAAACATGCCAAAAACGCGATTTTACGGTTTATTCGCCCCACCAGAAAGCTATAATGGCAAATCCAAACTTATTTAAATGTCAGGCGTACTTTAGGTACGCTGGCCCCTTGTATTTGAAATGGAGATAATAATGAGAAGTGACACAGTAAAGAGCGGTTTTCAAAGAGCCCCCCACAGAGCCTTATTACATGCATGCGGAGTTAAGAAAGAGGAC
>JAGLHQ010000098.1 GCA_023143375.1 Planctomycetota bacterium | reverse complement strand
GTCGTCGTCATCCGCTACGAAGGACCAAAGGGAGGCCCCGGTATGCAGGAAATGCTAAGCCCCACAAGCTATATAATGGGCGCAGGCCTCGGCGAATCGGTCGCTCTTATTACCGATGGACGTTTCTCTGGCGGAACCCACGGCGCATGCATCGGCCATATCAGCCCCGAAGCCGCAGTCGGCGGACCGATAGGTTTGCTAAAAGAAGGCGACATCATTGATATTGACATCCCTAACAGCGTTCTTAAAGTTAACCTAAGCGATGACGAGATTGCTTCGCGCAAAAATGAGTGGAAGCCAAGAACGCCGGCTATCACAACAGGCTACCTTGCAAAGTACGCCTCAATGGCAACAAGCGCAGATACAGGTGCAATCCTAAAGTGGTAAACGGTTTGCAGGGATGGGCAATTTATAGTCGATACCCTTATTGTCATTCCTGCGAAAGCAGGAATCCACGTGTAACGAAAAGAAATGTGTTGTGTGTTGTCATTCCTGCGAAAGCAGGAATCCAAGTGTAACGAAAAAGAAATGTATTGTGTGTTGTCATTCCTGCGAAAGCAGGAATCCACGTGTAACAAAAAAAGAGATGTCAGGCAAAAATGTCAAGAGAGTACCAATATTATGTTTACATATTAGCAAGCAGAAAGAAGGGAACCCTATACATAGGCGTTACAAGAAATTTATTTAAAAGAGTTAACGAGCATAAGAACAACCTTGTTGAGGGTTTTACTAAAAGATATGGTGTTCATAAGCTGGCGTACTTTGAAAGATTTCGGGATATCAACATTGCTATTATCCGTGAAAAGCGGATTAAAAAATGGAAGAGACAATGGAAGATTGAGTTGATTGAAAAATGTAATCCTGATTGGGATGATTTATATAAAAATGACAACGCAATACAGCAATTTTTACAAAAGCAAAGTGATATGTTTGCCAGCGGAAACAGTAAATAACCCATATTGTCATTCCTGCGAAAGCAGGAATCCAAGTGTTACGAAAAAGAAATGTATTGTGTGTTGTCATTCCTGCGAAAGCAGGAATCCATTTGACAAATTGAAAGGTGATTGGTGATGCAAGCATTCATAGTTTTGAAAACTTTCGCACAGAAAACCCAGATGAAAGAGCCGCTGAGATCAAAAATGCGTGGGGTTGGGTATAAGTTAATTTATGACTAGAAAAACAAAAAAAGCCCCATGGTACGTAGCCGGCCTGCACTTTGAATGCACCGGCTGTGGTAATTGTTGCGCAGGGCCCGACGAAGGGTACATCTGGCTAACCAAGCCGGAGATACAGCGACTTGCAAAGTTTCTCGGCATGACCGTAGAAAAAACCAGCGCCGAGTTTCTCCGCCGCATCGGCAACC
The DNA here is from genome assembly GCA_023143375.1 of Planctomycetota bacterium. Classification (GTDB taxonomy): domain Bacteria; phylum Planctomycetota; class Phycisphaerae; order Sedimentisphaerales; family Anaerohalosphaeraceae; genus JAFGKL01. The sequence goes on along the minus strand of JAGLHQ010000098.1, from coordinate 35,930 downwards.
GATACAGCATAAACGAGAATCTCGTAACCAAGGACTGCGTCTTTTTGACAGACACCGGAACCGGCAAGGGCTGTGCGGTTTATCCCGTAAGGCCAAACCAATGTCGCACCTGGCCGTTCTGGAACTACAACCTTGACCACCCCGACGATTGGAACCAGGCCGCCGCCATCTGTTCCGGCATAAACCGAGGCAAGCTATACACCTTTCAGGAAATAGAAGCATTAAGAAAACAAAAAAAATGGTGGTCAGATGAATAGAGATGCTATTGCTGCAAGTGTGCAGGAAGTTTATAACTGGATCGACGCCGAAGTCGCAAACAACACTGCTGCATGCGACGCGTGCGGAAAGTGCTGCAACTTCCAGGCCTACGACCACAGGCTATATGTAACAAGCCCGGAGATGATCCACTTCACCGCCAACGTCACCGACCCAAAACCCATGACAAAGGGTTATTGTCCATATCTACACGAGGGCAAATGCACTGTCCACCCATTTCGCTTTGCCGGATGCAGAATTTTCTTGTGCAATGGCGATTCGGATTTGCAAAGCAGCCTGAGCGAACAGGCTCTGCAAAAATTGAAGAACATCTGCGAAAAATTTGACATTGAATACTATTACACCGACCTAAAAACAGCCCTCAACAAAAACCAGTCATAACGTAGGATGGACAAATTTCTTGCCCATGCGGAAACTATTACAATTTGTCATCCCAGCGAAAGTCGTAGATGCCTTAGTTTACGCCTTAGGTGGTGCTGGGATCCATTGTAACGAGACCATGTGTAATATTCGCCGATCCATCACTTATCAGATTCAAGGATCGCGACGATCTCTGCCATTGACATAGTCCCTTCTGTTGCAAGTTTAAAATTTTGTTGTTTGTCGATGTAAAATGATGTTGGCAAAGCTCTTGTGTCGGAAAAGGGTTTCGCAGGGGCCACTGTCAGGCTTGCAACCGTGTAGGTCAGCTTGTTGGCAGCGGCGAACCTCTTTAGCTTATCGCTATTCTCATCTGAGATAGCGATTATGGCCAGTTCTTCGTTGCTTTTTTGCTTTCTAAGCTCGATCAAATCCGGTATTTCGGATATGCACGGCGGGCACCACGTCGCCCAGAAAAGCACCAGAACGTCTTTACCGGCGTATTCGCTCAGCTTATGCGTCTTGCCGTCAAGGTCGACAAATGTAAGATCAGGCGCCGGCTTGCCATACCATTGGGTAAATATCGGCCCCCAGCTCCTTGCATATTTGACGATTGTCTCAAGCGACACCGGTCTATGGGTAATGGCATCGTGCCCTGCCGCAGAATATGCGTTTATATGCGGCTTCTGCGTGTTATTTATACCTTTATCTGTGAAAGCCCACGTTATGGCCAGGATTAATAGCAGAAAAACGGCGAGAACTGGCCAGCTTTTTGCGATATTTTTATTATTTGTGCCCATTTTCGGTATCCTTTTTAAACTCTTTAGCATCTTGTTCGTATAGATATCGACCCGCATGACAACTTTTCTGTATAAATCGCAGGTCAGTATCCCGATGCAAGTGGTACGTCTTGTCCAGACTTTGGGTTCGCAATTTATTATAGAGAGGTTCCCGGTTAGTGTAAACGAGCATTTTCGGGCGTTTACATCTACCTCAGACGGGAAATGGCTTGACAAGTACGATAACAAGAGATTAGGATACACTTAAGGAGCCGGATTCCTTATAACCATAGGGCAACACGCCCCATACACTATTGGAGAACTTGCACGTGAAGGTTTATAGTTTTAGTAGATTGGTCGTTTTTGTTTTGTTGCTTTTCGTTGTTTTTAGCGTTTTAGGGTGTTCGGAAAGCCCGGAAAGCAAGGCTGCAAAGGCTTCAGCCAAGAGCGCAGAAAAGGCGATGCTTTTACTACAGATAAAGGGTGATTACGACAAGGCCGTTAAAGAGATTAAAAAAGCCGCAACACTAGCCTCCAAAGCGGGCCCTGCCGGTGAGGCAACTTTGCTCGTCGCAGGCAACTTTTACTTCGATTACGCCGATCAACATCAAAGCAAGCTTATCGAAAACTCAGACGCCGTCAGTGATATCATAGATAGACTTTCGACAATTGCCGAGAAACTTAGCTATTTGCAGATCGAAAAGGATCATCTCGAAAGCCTGATGGATTCTTCCGACGAGCGAATGGTCCAGCTTGAGGGCCTTATCGTCGGTTCCGAACATGGCGACGGCATAGAAAAGGAACTGGCCAAGGTCGAACAGCAGCTTTCACAACTACAGGATGAACAGGGAAAATTTATCGCAGCAGAACGCCGGGCGCACGAGCAAACAAACGAGTTGCAGGACGCAGCCAACGCAAAAATAAATGCCTCAAAGAAAGCAACCGGAGATCGGAAACAACAGCTTGAAAAAGAGCATTACGAACTTATGCTTGAAAAAAAGAAATATCTGGTCGAGTCGCAGACGGCACTGGACAAGGTCAAGGAGTACCAAAGCCAGATAGCGATTGTAGAGCCATTGATGCATAAGCTTCAAAACGATATGACAGAGGTACAGCGAAAGATCGACGATCTTGAAGGATCTCCGCAACGCAGCGAACTAAAAAATCAGATGCGAGATGCCGAAGGTGCGATAGAAGCAACCGAAACAAGGATTGGCCAGCTAACAAACAATATCAAGAGCAGGCAGGGGGAATATGAAAAAAACATCGAGCAGATAGAGTCGCTCATCGACGATGCACTTAAGAATTTCAAGAAGATCAGGTCCAGGGGAAATCGGGATATTTCGTCCATCAGAATGGCTGACAGTTATTATGCAAAAGCGACGACTGATTTGTCTGCGATGGAGCACTATCGAAATATGGATCTGCGATTGCAGGCAATATCTTCCAGCATCGACGGAAGAAGCGCCGGAAGTGTAGATCGTCTTGCAATGCAGTACAGCGGATCGGCCAACGATCACAGCAAAAAAGCGATGGAAGAATATGACAACGCCATCAAAGAGTATCAGGACCTTCAAAAAAGCGCAGGCAGGGGCAGGGACGAATTGGCATGCAGCTTAACAAAGAGCCATATACTTGCATTGCTCGGCAAGATCAACCTCGCAGAGCAGCTTGCTAAATACGAGCTTATCGAGAACGCAGCCGACGAACTTAACGAGCTGGTTGACAAGGCCGCACAGTGCGATCCCGACTTCGAGGAGTCCGTCACTTTCAAGCTGTTCAACGGTGAGACAGAGATCGTTCCTGCAATGTCAGTTGAAAAGGAACCTGCTCCCGCAGAGAAAACACAGGCAAAGGAGCCTTCAGGGGAACCGGGCCTCTAAAAAGCGGACGGGATGTATCTGGGTTTGTCATTTTCATTTGTTCTCGGGCGGCTTTTCCATTATGGGAACCAACTTATACTCTTCACTATTCAACTGAGGCCATTCCGGAGTATATCCGTCGTTAGGTTTCAACAGATGAGGCGTAACGAAGATCGTCAGGACGCTGTTTTTGATCTCTTTTTTTGTATTCCTAAACAGTCCTCCAAGTATGGGTAGATCGCCCAGCAGTGGTACCTTTGTAATGCTTTCGCTTGTCTCCTCCTGTCGCAGGCCGCCAATGATCAGTGTTTGCCCTTCGTGAACGGTTACAACCGTTGTGGATTCACGGTTAGTCTGCTCGGGCAGGCCTGCATCGGGACTGAATGTAAAACTACCGACCTTGATATCGACATTCATAAGAATACGACCATCTGCCAGCAGAGTTGGAGTAATACGACCCTCGGTGTCGGCGGAGATATCGCTTTTCTTAATGATAGCTCGCCCGGCATCGTCAAAGCCCTCGTTGAAAAAGTAATTGAGCGTTTTGCGAATCTGGATAGTGGCCTCTTTACCGTTGGTAGCTACGGTTCTGGGATTTGCCAGTATAGAGCCATTACCGTCTGAAACGAGTGCGTTTAGGCGAATGTAGAATTCGCGCGGCAGCGATCCCACACCCTGATAGAATAGTTGTCCCGTTCCTGCCACCGTATTGCCAACAATATTCGATGTTAGATCGTTTATCACGCTGCCGGTCGGCTGCAGCAGTCCGATATGACCCTGCGTGTATGTCCAGTCGAGACCGATCTCGCGATTAGCCTCCTCTGTCAATTCTACAGCCAGCAGGTCAACCATGATCTGCGGTGCAGGCTTGTCGATAATCTTTATATGTTCATGCAAACGAGCCAGGTCATCTACAGGACCTTCGTAGATAAGCAGATTCGTGCGAAGTATTATAGGTTAGATATTTCGTGTATTGGCTGGGATAGTTCTCAGTTGTCAAAACTGCTCCTTAGTATCAAAAAAAACTAAATAGTTCCGATCTGCGAATCAATAATGTTGATTATAAAGGATTTAGCATGAGAATACAATGAGAGGAGAATTAAAGTCAGTAATAATATTTGATTTGAATAGGCCTATTTTGGTTCCCAACGAAAGGTTTCGCCTTTAACTTTGAGTCGTAATTTATTATTCTCCGGCCCGGGCTGTGCAAACGAGCCAGGCGCAGCAGCCTTCAGTTTGGCTTTGGTCGCTGCATATTTACTGTCGCCGGCCAAGTTGTTCCATTCGTTAAAGTCACGTTTGACATCGTAGAGTTCCTCGGTATCATCTTTGTAATGGATGTAGCGCCAGTTCTGATTGATGATGGCATATTCTTCGGGATACATTCCAGGCAGCAGTACATTGCGATCCTTTGCAACTGCGGGATTATGCAGGACCGGTGCAAGTGAAGTGCCCTCAAGCCCGGTTGGTGCAGGCAACTTGCACACCTCAGCAAGCGTCGGATACATGTCGATCAGGCTGACCGTCGAGTCGACGGCGGCTCCGGGTTTGACACCGGGACCGGCCCAGATAAAAGGCACGCCGGACGTACGCTGCCAGAGCGTGTGCTTGCCCCAATCCAATTTCTCACCGTGATGGTAACCATGATCGCTCCACAAAACGATGATGGTATTATCGGCATTTGGCCCGTCTTTTATAGCAGCCATCAGACGTCCAAGCATTGCATCGGCATACGAGATGCAAGCTAAATATCCGTGTATCGCATCTTCAACGGCGTCGAGCTTAACAAGACGGCGATGATGGGCTCCGCGATTGTACTTGGCTTTGCGCAGACCCGGCGACAAGTCGTCAAGATCATCCGCTTTATATGGAGGCGCCTTGATCTTTGCAGGATCGTAAAGATCGAAATATTTTTCCGGGCAATAATTCGGAAAATGAGGTGCATAGAGACCGACAGCTACAAAGAAAGGTTTGTCATGCTTTTTCTTCAGAAGATCGCAGGCCCAGTTAGTACGGATCGTATCGGCCATCTTCTCCTCGTCCTTGTTGAGAACCTTGCCCCATTCGAGGAAAAAGTTGTTGGCCGGTTTTCGGTCATGATTAAAAATGCTGTTCGGGTACGGCTTGGGAAGAATGGAATCTTTGACCGACCAACTGTTAAGCCCCCATCCGCTTTCTTTCTGTCCCTGGCTGCGCAGGAAAAATTCGTCCCATCCGCGCAGGTCAACGAAACCGGCAGGATGGTGAAACAGCTTGCCGCCGCCGTATGTGCGGTAGCCGCCTTTCTGAAATGTAACCTGTAAGGGTTGGATCTCCGGCCGGCTGTGGTGATACACCTGTGTCCTGTAACAGCCGGTTGTCGTTGCATGTTGCCCCGTAAAGATTGCAGAACGCGACGGCGCACAGAAGATACCGGCCGTGTGAGCATTGCGAAAAGTAACGCCCGTTGCGGCAAGCCGATCCATATTAGGAGTCACAGCCTGCGCATATCCATTGGGCCCAACCCAGTCACAAAGATCATCCAATGCAAAAAACAGAATATTAGGCTGCCGAGTCTCCTGTACCGCTGTCTGACACCCGCAAAACAAAACCGTAATACCCATGATTGTGGCAAAGAGTACTTTTCTCATTATCAAATCCCTTTCAAACGTCGCTTCCTGATATTCTTAACTGACATTTCCCTTTTTAAACGTTTACAAAACACATCCTCCTCCTGCAACGTCAAGGATTATACCAATCTTGCCTTGAACTAGCAAGAATTCACTTTTCCGCCATCCATCATCTGTTAATCCATTAATCCCTAATATCTAATAAAAAGGCCCTGCAAAATCAATCACAGGGCCTTCATAGATCAAAGCAATTTAACCGTTACGGCTGATAGTGGTAACCCATATCTACAGTACCGGAATCAGTAACATCATCGGTTCTGGTGGTAAGCTCGTCTAAGCCAAGGTTAGCAGCCGTATCACTACCGGCATCAATACAAGGACTGTCATCTTCCTGCCCTTCAATAGCATCTTCGCTCAGATAGTAATCACCAAATGTACCCGTCTCAAATAACGGATCAGAACTTATGTTCGTTCCTGTCCCGCCTGAGAAACAGCTATATGTAGCACTGCACCCAGAGAGATCGTCACCATTTCCCCAAATAATACAGTTGGTAATAGTAGCAGACGAGCAGGATACTCCGTAGTAAGTGTTGTTAACTATAGTACTGTTGCTTATTTCCAAAGAAGAGGTAGAATCGCAGCTTATGCCGCCGTCATCGGTATCGGCTATGACACAATTGCTGATAACCGCAGAGGACTCGGAAGAACATGATATACCAGACATGCAAGTATTGCTCACGATACAATTACTGATAACCGCAGAAGAGTTATACAACATAATACCGAGAATGTCAGTGTCTCTCACAATACAATCGCTTATCGCCGGCAAAGAGGAATTACAATATATCCCAACCATGGCTGTTTCTATAATACAATTGCCGATAGTAGGTGAGGAACCAGAACATGATATGCCGTAAGCATTATAATCATTTATTATTGTAAAACCTTTCAGGAATGAACTGGCATCCTCACCGCTTTCAAATTTGACGGTGTCATACCCATACCCCATGCCAGTGGCATCGATGATCGTTTCAGCCACAACAGCCCAGTTATCGGGATCGGTGCTGCGGACAGTTATCGCCTTACCGTCAAAATCAATATTTTCTTCATATGTGCCCGGATAAACCATTATAACATCATCAGTTGAGGCATCATCGATCGCATCCTGAATAATCACATACCAGACGTCTTGATCGATATTGTGAGCACCCTGCCTAAACTCATCGGCACCCATATCAACATCACCACCGATCACACGAACATCACCGTCAATATCTGTCTGACCGGTATAAGAGCCGCTTGGATCACCGGTATCAATACAGGGAGAAAGCGGGGTCAGATGATAATCTCCATTGGCAGCATCAACAAAATTAGGATCAATGCTGATGTTGCCGCCGCCGTTAATACCTAATCCAGATCTCCAGATGCCGCCAGAGAAACTGTCCTCGATATCACAGTAACTAAACAAAGGATCGTAATTGAGATCTTCTATATAAACCTGGCTGCCTATTGTTGCCGTGTTACCCCAAACAATAGAGCTTGTTATTGTAGGAGTTGCCTGATACATGATCAGAGCGCCGCCATTGTTTATCGCAGTGTTGTTTATGACTGTACAGTTCTCCAGCGTGGCATTACAGTTCTCGTAGAAATAAATTGCACCGCCCCACTGAGCTGTGTTACCGCTAATGACACAATTACGGATAACAGGACTGCTGTTCCAACAGTCGATCGCTCCTGACCAGTAGGCTGTATTATTGCTAATGGTACAGTCAGATATCAACGGATTAGAGTTGTTGTAGCAGGCAATTCCGCCGGCATCTACATCGTCATTAACTGAATCGTTTCCGTTACCGGTGATTACACACTTGATTATCTGAGGACTGCTTCCATCGCACATGATACCGCTGCCTGCGTAATAATCGCCCTGAAAATCGCCGTAACCGTCCGTGATCGTAAGACCCTCGATTATAGAACCGGATGATTCACCGTTATGGAAATAGAATCCTCTGTGAGGCTCGGCCCTTGTACCATCGCAATCGATAATCGTAGCGGAAACAATACTAGGGTCGTCGGGGTCGATACTTCTAATTGTTATAGACTTACCCTTAAAATCTATATCACGGTTGCCTATACCGGAATATGTTGCAGTATCCAGGACAATAACATCACCGTCAAGAGTGTTAGGATCATCGATAGCTTCCTGGATAGTATCGTAATAATTCTTCCTGGTAACATTCTCGATACCGGTTTCATCTTGCAATGTGCGCATTTTCAGTTCAGGATCGCCAAAAAGATTGAACTGATAATATGTAGCGCGAACTACAACATCGGAAATACTTCCTATGCTTCCTTCTTTTGAATTGAAATGCGCAACTCCAAGTTCGAAATTACCGTCACCGAGCAACTCGTCGAAGAATTCACGAACAATACGAGTTGAAGGCCAGTTAGTTCCGCCATTGGAAGCTACAACCTCAGAACTCATTATGATCGCAAAAGCACCATGATCCATTGTTGTAGCAACTTCTGCCCAACAATCTGTATAGGCAAAGTTACCCGACAAACACGAATCGTCATAGATAAAGAAGTAGTTGGTATTCGTAAGTGTGTCCAGCTTTCCATAAAGATCGGGATCGTTGCCCATTCCTCCGATTCCAAAATTATCATCATTCAAATATGTCTTCATGCAGTATTGCTCGTTGCCGTGAGCACCGTGATACATCATATGAGGCGTACCGGAACCAACTTGACCATTCAACAAGGGGATCAATTCGTTTGGTGAAGACCAGCCGTCCTCGTTATAATCAAATGTTCCGTCAAATTCGTAATCGGCATCATATAATGTCGTCACATTAAAATTCCTGTGATACGGCAACGTAGGATTCTCAAATCCAACTGTCGTAAAACCGCCTTCACTTGAACCAAGACGTATAAGTTCAGCGTAAGGTTTGCACCAGTAGGGATCTGACCCTGGAGTAAGAGTTTCTGAAGAGCTAAGGGCATTGTTCAGGTAGTCGTCATCTGTCGACTCGTATGCAAGTGTTTTTCTTACAAAATTATTAACTTCGTTAGGATCTTCAGCAGATGCACGGCCTATATATACTTCAGCAATAAGGTCAACCTCGCTATCACTACCGAAATCCGCCCCATCGCCAACTTCGCCATATTTACCATTACCGCTGGAATCAAAAGAACCGTCAAGGCAACCGTAATACATATCAGATGCTATTCCGCCACCCCAATACAAACCGCCGGGATAGAACATACGAGGCGGAATGATCCCTTTATCTCCACCAAGTAACACAAACTCAAGCCCCCAGTTCTCATAGGCATCACTTATGAAATTCCGAATCTTTTCCTGTGAATCCTGACCGGTGTAATTTGAATATATCCATTCGGTAGTAATTATTCCCGCACTAATACCGCGAGCTCTTTTGCTATCGCATAAAGCCTGGAAACTGTAATTAGGGTCTTGCATGTTGTCCATATCTGCTAAAGCAGCACTGGTAATAACTGCATACCTCATGCTCAGGTCATCACTATCGGGATCAAAATAAATCTCAACCGAACGACAAGCTTTTTTGACATTGTCAATTTGGGCCCGAGTCAAATCAAGATCGATAGCAGCCTGAACTAGGTCATTTCCGAGATCGAAATAATTGCTCGATGATGTCAGCGAATTAGTTTGACATTCATAGAAAAGGTCGGCAACTGTTGCTATACCCATCGGAGAGATCGTATAACCGTTAAAGGTATCACCGTCGGTTAGCAAGTAACATAGTTTATTACCTACAGAACTGTTATGGTGAACTCCCCCTCCGTCAGATGTACCAAAATAATAATAAGGGCTAAGGAACCGATCGGGGTGTCGTCCTATATCGTCTGTATAACCGTAACTGCTATCGGCAAACACCTCTTCCGGGAAGTCCATCCTTCTCCATATTCTGCAATTCGGATATTCGCCCCAGTCCGGATCGCCCCAGCAATACCAGTCTTCAAAAAGTCGCCAACGAACACCCGCCGAGTCATCACCTGCATTGTTGGTAAGGTCGACGAACTCTCCCCATATATCGGAAAAAGATTCGTTAATAGCGCCAGACTGATTGCTATAGATCAATCCCGATTCGCTGGCAGTTACACCATGCGTAAACTCATGGGCTACAATGTCATCTATATCGTTACCGACACCGACGTACATCGAATTGCCGCTCCACATAGCATTGTCAAAATCAACTTTAACATAAGCTTTCACCGTGGAGTCGAGGTCGTCGTAACCTTCTCGACCGTGATAGGACAAATAAAAATCATAAGTATCACCGATATAATCGTATACGTTGTCAACTGCTGGTATTCCGGAAACCGGATCGCCTTCGGAACGTTCGAGAGAAGAACCGTTGCTGTAATCGTAAATTTCTCGGTCCACTAACCCGTATATCAGGGAATAATGAAATGCAATGCTGCCCGTATGTGCATCCACAAGAGCGATTTCTTTCACTTTAGGAACGCCGACATTGCCAACTTCAATTTTCCATACCAACCGAACATCCCCCTTCTGGTCTACAACGGATGGATCAAAGACCATAAGGGTTGCCTCTGACGCTTGTATTTCAAGTCCCTCATTCTGCGAACTCAGCCACTCAACAGCATTTTCACGTGCTGTCAATCGATCAAGAGTAGGATTAACGGAAACCTCTCCATTATCGAGTATATCCGTATCGACCATTATGTCACTAAATACTGCAGAAATACCCTTTGTGTCATTAACATGTACGATAAGTTCGCCGTTAAAAACTTCTATACCGGCATAGGTCTGCTGATAACGAACATGTGTTCTGGTTTTACGACCGGGAATAGTTTTAACACGCTTCTTTTTAAAAGCCACATTAGAACTGTCTTTTACAAAAAGTTTTTTCTGCTGCTCCAAAAAATTATCCGCAATCTGTTCGGGGTTATACTTCTCGCTATCACGTACATGAATTTGTGTACCTGACGGAGCGCCAACATGCTTCAAAAAACCTGCTTTGTTCCTGGCTACACGTAGCGATTTGTTTGCAGCAATGCTTTTCCCTGACCTCTGAACATCCTCGAGAATCAGTCCTGACTGATCTGAACTTCCGATTTCTTCAGATTCATAGCTGCTAACAGAAGAAGGGTTGTCGATCTTGCTTTTAATTATTTTTTTTGTTTTGCCATCTGGCCTCAAAATAGCCTTCTTGTCACTTTCTGACAAAGTTATCTCAAGCTTTAGTTTTCTTATATAAGAAACTTTGCCTTCGGATGGAACATACTGAACAGGAAAGAGATTCAGAATAAGTAATTTATAGCCTCTTTGATTCTGTGTGGTTACCTTTTTAATATATTTGCCCGGCCAGGCTTGCTTACTGCTATAGTACTTTGGATCGGGCTTTGTTGGTACTGCCTCGGCAATTAAAGAACGAGGAACAGGTTTTTGCCCTGGACGAAGCAAATATGAACCGTCCAGGTTCACAGACTCCGATGCCACTGCTTCGATTTTCGAAACCTTCTTGCCGTAAGGGATCAGAATAGTTGCATTTTGTACCGGCACTACTGGTGCCCCTACCTTAGAAAAATCTGCCAAACCATCGATGCCAACTATGTCATACTGTACATCTTTGGAAGTTGATGGCGCCTCAAATTCGTAATCCAGTATTATTTTGTTATCTGAAGATACCTCTTTAGGGGCAATCCCTTTAGCAAATGTTACATTCGCCAATAACAAACAAAATATAATGAAACAAACACTACGATTGGACATTGCACTTCTTCCCTTGGAATAAAAAACTGTGTTTCGATGAAACCCTTTCATTACCGTTGTCCTCAACATGCACAGAACCTCAATTAACATTAGTGCAATACATCTCTTTCTTAACATGGTGATACCTCCTTAAGATAAAAAAATAGAAACGTGTTCTGATGATCTCTTCATCAGCTTTTTCTCCTGCGGCACGAATGTAAAATATACGAATAATAAATCAAGACAAAAATAGTAAAAAGGCGCTTATTATGCAAAAATCAGTAAGTTTAACCAGTCCAAATATTAACACTTAGGATATTCTTTCTGACTCAAGCCCGTTACAGCTTTTTTTCTTTCTTTCCCCTTTTTTCTCTCTCTTTTTCTCTTGTCCTCGGTGGCAAAAATAACCTTTTAATCCAGCCGCAAGTTGGAATTCCCTTTCTTTTCTTCGTGATCTTCGTGTCCTTCGTGGTGAATCAGTTTTTTTCTCTTTTTAACTAGCCCCGCGAAGCGGTTCAACGCCAATAATAAATAGTCATTAATAAATAACAAATTGAATTGATCCTATCTGAAAACCTGTTTTTATCTTTTAACCTTTCTTTAAGATCCTTTTCTTGTCCTGTTATCCTGTCTAAAAAAATGCTTTTATCTTTTAGATTTTCTTTATGTCCTTCATGCCTTCATAGTGAATAATATCTTTTAAATCGACTAACTTTCCCGACCCCCAAGCACCAATTAGCGTTTCCAGCCCAACAACCCACTATTAAGAGTTTTTTCCTACTCAGGTTTTTTTCAAAAAGTGTGCTTTTGTGTAGCTGTGGTGCGCTATGGTGCGCGCATTTGTATTTTTTTGTGTTTTTTTGTCATAAAAAACACGTTTTTTCGTAAGTTCTTTCTGTTATTTTTCCCGCAATAAAACGACTCCTCTTTACCACTTCCAGCCTTTTTTCGGCCCTCACGGCCCCATCACAGCCGTTTTCCAGACCCACCGCCTCTCCATGATCGGCTCGGAACGCACTTATTTCATTTTCACCCAAATTTTCAATATTTGATTTTGATTTAAATTACAATTTAAGCAACGCCCCTAAAGGACGTTGCGTTTTATAAACATCGGTACAAATACAACCGATTTCAGAGCCTTACGTCCGATAAGAACGCTAAAACCGAACACTTAACTTCGGTATTCGTTGTATTTTCGAAACATAGCCGAATCCTTTAACATTTCAGGAATATATTTTAATAATGCAGCGATCTTGTAACAATTTTCAAACAAGGCACTTATGACCAGCTTCTCAAAATCGTATTTATTTCACGCAAAATGGCATAGCCGTTGCTCAATGAATCACATGCCTATAGATGGTGCTATTGTATAAAGTACTCTCTTGGCGCAGATGTGATAAAATCTTGAACTATACGGATATCAATCTCGCCAGGGTGTAAGTAGAGCCGGGCCGGAGGAGGCCGGCTCTTTTTTTGTGCGCTGTTTGCAATTTCAATATTCAATTTTGATTACTTTGTTTATTTGTCCCCCTTTTCTTAACTGCGTGGAGTCCGGCTTTGCCGGCACTGATTATTTCTGTGGCTGCTGCCTGAACGTGATCTCTTGATCTGAATCCTGACCCTGCTGGGTTGATGCTGACTTATCTTAAGTCATATATATTATACACTATATAAATAACAAGTCAAATATGTTTTGTAGAAATTTAACATTTTTTTTTAAAACCAGACGAAAGCTGATAACCGAGTCTCTAAATTGCCTATTATACCAAAAAGGGAACCCGGTTTCCCTTGATTGCGCCTGGAAAAAAAGAAAAGAGGAAGGCCAGAAAAATACGTGTGAGTATCTATCTTGCCCATTTTATAAAAAAGGGGGACCCGGTCCCTTCAGTTGCGCCCGATATCCCTTTTGAAATGCGCTATTGATTATCACTTCAAAATCGGATAATCTTCACCGCATGCAAAGAGCTGTTTACAGGATAATAGATGCCAACTTCAACCGCGCCCGCGAGGCTGCACGCGTCATGGAAGAGTACTGCCGTTTCGCGCTGAGCAGCAAGCCCCTAAGCTCGCGAGCAAAGCAGATCCGGCATCGTATCTCCTCGGCTGTGAGCGAGTTAGGCATCGATAATCTCGTCGCCGCACGCGACGCCGAATCCGATGTAGGCCAGGGATTGCAAGTCGCCGACCAGCTAAAACGCGCCGACTTGCGCGAAGGATTTATCGCAGGTGCCAAACGCATCACAGAAGCTCTGCGAGTTCTCGCTGAAACCGTTTCTCCGATAAGCAGCAAAGCCTACCATGAGTTTGAAAGGCTTAGATTCGAGGCCTACACGCTTGAGAAGGACGTTTTGGCGTTTGACAACACATCGGCAAGATTCGCCTCTGTAAGCCTTTATGTACTTATTAACGCAAACGATGCAACGCAAAGCGAAGATGTTGTATCGCTGGTAAATGCCTGCGCCGCCGCCGGAGCCGACTGCGTTCAGCTACGCGCCAAAAACATAACCGACAAACGCCTGCTCGCTTTGGCAGGTGAGTTTGTGATTGCCTGTGCCACGTCTGATGTCATAAGCATTATCAATGATCGCCCGGACGTTGCGATCCTGGCTGGCGCCGACGGCGTACATCTGGGCCAGGACGATCTCGCTGTCGATGATGTGCGCGCGATCCAGCACAGGCCGTTGATCATCGGCGTGAGCACTCATAACCTCGAACAGTTGGAAGCGGCGATCGCGACGGGGCCCGGCTATGTTGCCTTAGGTCCGGTTTTCGCAACACCTACCAAACCCAACATCGACATCGCCGGCCCGGAGTATCTGCGCCGAGCCGTTGAGCTGCTGGCAGATAGTGGTATTAATCATCTCGCTATCGGGGGAATTACCGTTGAAAACATCGGTACAATTCTCGAACTCGGCGTAAGATCAGTGGCGGTTTGTTCGTGGGTTTGCGGCTCCGATGATCCGGCAGATGCGTGCAGTCGCCTTAAAAACGCAATTATTAATCATTCCTAACCTTAGACCTCTGAATGCTTTATGAATCGCTTGATATTGGCGGTTTTGTCATCTTTGGTTTGAAAAGTTATCCACGACAAGTGATAATCGCGCCAGGTAGTTCCCGGATGTAGGGTTTTCCCTGTTGCGGCTTTGGGGTAAACAAACCGACCGACTGGTATGTAAATCCAGGAGATTTTGGTTTCATATGTAACTCTTTTCTAGTCGGGAGGTTATGGGACGTTTGTTTTGGATAGGGTATATTGGAGGATGTTTTTAAGTAATTTTCATACAGGATGTATAACATCTTATGCAGCCGTCGCGTAGTATTTTTCCTTATGACGGAAAAGTTTTGAACATGTTATCCACATTTTGCGGCAGTTGAGATTTGGTACAGTTTACGCATTGATTACCAAGTTAAAAGCTGAAAACCCTTTGTAGTAAGGGCTTATGACGTTTTTTCGGGATATTTAACTAGCGAGTCATCAATAGTTGTTTCGCACCGCACAAATCGGCGGGCTATGTTTTCCTTTATAATTTCTTTTCAGTCGGCCGCAAATGGTTTAAGCTGTTTTCCGGTTTTACTATTTTTAAGATACGGGAGATGTCATGAGCACCCTTTCCGGCTTCGCTTAAGCTATGCCGTGACAGGTAGGGTGATAAGATCGTGATCCGTTGGCTTGTAATGTGTAACAGGTGTTTTCAAATAGTACGGTTCAGAAAGCTGGAAGGAGAGAGCATTATGCGTTTTGTGGTCAAGGTTGTGATAAGCTTGTGTGTGATTTTGGTTTGTACGCAAATCGCTAAAAAGATGCCGTCTCTGGCGGGTCTTATCGGTGTGATGCCGCTTACGGGGGCGCTTATTATGGTGTGGGTGTTTCTTGATAATTCCGGCGACGTTGCTACGATGACGAGCTTTACAAAAGGTGCCCTGTGGGGGATCGTGCCGAGCGTGCCGTTTTTCGTGACTGCGTTATTCTGCTTTCGCAGCAGGCTTAATCTGCCGGTTACGCTGGTAAGCAGCTTTGCAGTGTGGGCGATCGGTGCGTTTGTTCATCAACGGCTGTTGGGGTAGATTTTAATTACAAATTATGAATTACGAATTATGAATTCAGCCACGAATCGTCACGAATTGCTATCCACTGATTACACTGATTACACTGATTTCACAGATTTTCATAAATTATGAATTTATGCTATAATGCTTGTATGGTTAAAAAGCATGGAAAAACCATCTCGGAAGTTGAGGTTACTAATATCTCACAGCACGGGTTCTGGGTGTTGATAGATGACAGCGAATATTTTCTGTCGTTCGAGAAATATCCATGGTTCAAAGATGCGAGAATTTCCGAGATAACAGAATTAGAAGTCATACACAACCATCACCTGCATTGGCCGAGCCTGGACATCGATCTGTCACTCGAAATACTCCAACAGCCGGACAAATATCCGCTTGTCTTCAATGATAAAAAATAACTGTTTGTAGCCGGTTTTTTGCTTGAAAAATGGTACCCAGTGTAATATGATGGTCATTCCGTAGATAACTTTAAATCAGTTATTCCTCGATCAGAGAAGGGTACAATTATGAAGAAAACAATTCTTGTTGCAATGATCATATTGGTTTCGGTTCAAACTCTGCACGCAGCCGTTACTATATTTGAAAGTGATGCGACCATATCGGCATCGGATACTTATGACACCGTTGTTGTTAAAGGCGATGATACGGTTGTTACCATGACCGGCGGGACGGTTAATAAAGTTATCACGATGGACGACAGCGCATTCAATATGAGCGGCGGGGATGTGACTTTGTTCGCTGCATATGACACGAGCGATCCGAATATAATCGGAGGCAATATTATTCAACAGTTAGGCTTGTACATGCAAAGCTCTGCAAATATATCAGGAAACACAACAATTTCTTACCTGCTTCCATATGATTCAAGCGTAGTTAATGTTTCCGGTAATGCTGCTATTACCAATTGTTGGTTGCGTAATAACTGTATAGTAAATATATCAGGCGGAGTCTTTCAGGAGCAGATTCTAGGGATAGGCAATGTGCGGGTGAATTTATCTGGTGGTATCATTAACGCAAGTATTAACATTTATTCGGAATTTTTGCCGAAACCGAAATTTAACATTATTGGTACAGGTCTTGAAGCAAAGCCATACGGCGGTATTTATGGCGTTGGTGAAGTTACAGGTTTCTGGAATGATGGAACGCCTTTCACTATAGGCCTTGGCGAATCCTATCCGCAGATCGTTTTGTATGATGGGACTGTTCCGCCGGACTGTGCTTTTCAGCCGGATAGCGATCTAACTGGGGACTGCGTGGTCAACGTGGCGGACCTTGCAAAGATGGCGGGCGACTGGCTGGACGATGGAAGACAATAGCGGGTAATTTTGCCGGTATTGCATTTTGGGGGTTTTGTGCTATTATTGTGGTATGTCTAAAAGTAGTGGAAAAAAGGGTTATACGTCGGTTCAGATCAAGAACCGCAAGGCTTATCATAACTTCGAGCTCGTTGAGAAGGTCGAAGCGGGTCTGTCTCTGGTCGGCACCGAGGTCAAGAGCGTCCGCATGGGCTTGGCGGACCTTGAAGGTTCGTACGCGCGGATAATCGACGGTGAGTGCTGGCTGGTGGGGTGCTCTATCGCTCAGTATGCAGAGGCCAGCGGTAATAATCACGAGCCAACGCGGAACCGCAAGCTGCTGCTGCATAAACAGCAGATCAATAAGATCACCGTAAAACTCCAGCAAAGAGGCTTTACACTGGTGCCGCTGCGGATATACTTTAATGACAGGGGACTTGCGAAGATCGAGATCGCACTGGCCCGCGGTAAACGACAATACGACAAACGAGCAAAGCTCCAGAAGGACCAGCAGAGACGAGATGTTGCGAGAAGCATGAAAGAATATCGTAGATAGTGATTCGTGATTCGTAATAGAACTCGCCGTTGGCGAGGCTGATTTTATAACCCTTTCTGGGTTAGGGAAAACACGGTCAAGCTCAGCTTGACCGTGGCACCCGGCGGGCAGCATGTTACAACCGCATGGGCAACAAGTTGCCCATCCTACGTTGAAGCAAGTTGTAATTGTATAAATGGATCCCAGCACCTAAGGCATCTACGACTTTCGCTGGGATGACAAGTTGTGTCTGTGACCTGGCTAAAATATAAAGATATAAGGTGGTATCATGGCAGAGAAAAAAAAGGACGAGAAAAAGATCATAATCGACGAGGACTGGAAGGCAGAGGCTCAAAAGGAAAAGGAAGAGCTTGCTAAAGAGGCCGATCTGGAAAAGAAGGAAAAGGAAGCTGCCGAAAAGCAGGCGGCTGAGCATCCCCAGCAACTGCCGGACGCGGATTTTTCGGGGTTGGTTAGTATGCTGACGACGCAGGCGTTCTTTGCGATGGGAGTTATCAGGACCGAAGCGGATCAGGATACGCCGACAGACTTTGCGATGGCTAAGTACAACATCGACATGCTTGGCGTCATCGAGGAAAAGACCAAGGGCAACATCAGCGATGAGGAGGCGAAGCTTCTGCAAAGTGCGTTGCATCAATTGCGGATGGTGTTTGTAAAGGTTACCAGCGAACCGACGGTACAGGAAGATTAACACCAATGGTGTTTCTTCCGTTTGCGCTGACGAATCGTAAGTTTCACAGTAAGAGAGGACCACGTATAAATATCAGTTTTATTGTGATAGTTAATTATGAGCAACATACTTGACAAGATAATCGCCGATAAACGCGTTGAGGTTGCCCGGCAAAAAGAGGTCGTCGCGATCGACAGTCTGATGGCTAAGGCAGGAAGCATGCCGAAATGCCGTAACTTTTTTAACGCTGTTACGAAAAAAAACCGGCGCGGATTAAACGTTATTGCAGAAATAAAGAAGGCGTCGCCGTCTGCGGGGATCATCCGCGAAGATTTCGATCCGGAAAGAATCGCAACGACTTACCAGGCTTGCGGAGCGGACGCTATAAGCGTGCTGACCGATGAGAAGTATTTTCAGGGAAAGCTTGAATATGTAACGGTTGTGAAAGCGGCGGTGGGTGTTCCGGTGATGCGTAAGGAATTTATCGTCGATAAGTATCAAGTGTACGAGGCGCGGGCAGCGGGCGCAGACGCGGTGCTGCTGATCGCCGAGGCGCTGAAGCCGGGGGAGCTTATGGACCTGCTGATACTTGCCAACCAGCTTACGATGACGGCGCTGATCGAGGTGCACTCGGCAGATGCGTTGCTGCAGATGCGAAGTTTGCTGGGGTTTCCGCAGGAGCATTACAGCGTGATGGGGATCAACAACCGAGATCTTACGACGATGGAGGTCGATATCAATAACACTGCTCGGCTGGCTGAGCTGGCCGACGATAAGAAGTGTCTTGTCGCTGAGAGCGGGATAAAAACTCGGGCCGACGTTGAGAAGATGATCGCCGTCGGCGTTGGCGCGGTGCTTATCGGGCAGACGCTTTGCGAAAGCGAAAGCATCGAGGAAAAATTTGTGGAGTTATTCGGAGCGGGCGCCAAGTAATGGAATATCTTCTTTTGATCCTGGTCGGTTTGGTGATGGGGCTTTTTGGCGGGCTTATCGGTATCGGCGGCGGAATAATCATGATACCTGCACTGGTGCTTATCGGCGGTGAAAACCAGCACCTGTACCAGGCGGCTTGTATGATATGCATATTCTTTGTTTCAGCGGCAGCGGTTATTGCGCATCACAAAGCCAGGGCCATCGTTCCATCTGTTATCAAATGGCTCATCCCCGGAGCATTGATCGGTACCGCAATAGGCGTTGCAGTTAGCAACAGCAAATTGTTCCAGGGCGAAAACAGCTACCTGCTGGCGAGGGTGTTCGGGGGCTTTTTGCTTTATGTAGGAGTGATGAGCGTTGTTAAACTTTTTCGCAAGAGCAGCGATGGCGGCTATGACGCTGCGGTTCCCGAACTGAAATACGACGAGGGAAAAGCTTTTGGCGTCGGCTTGCTTACGGGTGTGTGCGGCGGTTTGCTGGGTATCGGCGGCGGGTCGGTGGCAACGATATTGCAACAGCTTGCCTTGAAGATCCCCATCAAAAGGGCGATGAGTAACTCGGCGGCGGTAATCATTTGCTCGTCGTTTGCCGGAGCTATTTATAAAAACGCAACGCTTGCAAGCCATGGGATCAGTATTGTCGAATCGCTTAAGATAGCAGCGTGCGTTATCCCGACGGCGTTTATCGGAGGCTACATCGGCGGACACTCAATGCACATCCTGCCAAAAAAAGTTGTACGCGCAGTGTTCATCGTCGTGGTGCTGCTTTCGGCGATAAAGATGCTGACGGTCCAACCGGGCATTTAGTAACCGCATGGGCAAAAGATTTGCCCATCCTACGGATTTTACTATTTTTTCTTCGGTGCGTTCTGTTTTTGTTTTTTCAGTTTTGCCCAGGTGTCTCGCAAGCCGACGGTTTTGTTGAAGACAAGATTCCCCTCGCTGCTTTCGGTGTCTGTGCAGAAGTATCCGAGCCTTTCAAACTGGTAGCGATCACCCGGCGTTGTGTTTGCCAGTGATTTTTCCACAAAGCAGTTTTCCAGAACGCTTAGCGAGTCGGGGTTAAGGTTGTCTATGAAGTCCTGTCCATCTTCGGTTGCTTCCGGGTTTTCTTTTGTGAACAGGTTGTCGCAAGCGTTTACTTTCGCCTTTAACGATTCTGTGGTGCTTACCCAGTGGATGGTTCCTTTTACTTTTCGGCCGTCCGGTGCGTCGCCGCCTTTTGTGGCTGGGTCATACGTGCAGTGCAGTTCGGTGACCTGGCCGTTTTCGTCTTTTACGACGTCGGTGCAGGTTACGAAGTATGCGTATCGCAGGCGTACTTCTCTGCCCACAGACAGGCGGAAGAATTTTCTCGGAGCGTCTTCCATGAAGTCTTCACGCTCGATGTAGAGTTCTTTTGTAAAGTGAACCTTGCGTGTTCCGGCAGATTCGTCCTGCGGGTTGTTGATGGCTTCAAGCTCTTCGACCTGGTCGTCGGGATAGTTTGTTATGACGACTTTTAGCGGGTTGACGACGGCCATGACACGATTCGATGTTGCGTTAAGGTTGTCACGGAGGCAATGCTCCAGCAAGGCTAAGTCTATCGTGCTGTCTGTTTTTGCGATGCCGATGGTTTTGCAGAAGTTGCGTATGGCTGCTGGGCTGTATCCTCTTCGTCGCAGGCCGGAGATGGTGGGCATTCGCGGGTCGTCCCAGCCGATGACGTGGTTGCCTTCGACGAGCCTTGCGAGTTTGCGTTTGCTCATTACCGTATATGTAAGGTTCAGCCGGGCGAACTCTCTTTGCTTCGGGTGGTGGATGTTCAGTTGGTCGATGAACCAGTCGTATAGCGGGCGGTGGTTCTCGAACTCCAGCGAGCAAAGCGAATGGGTTATTCCTTCGATGGAGTCTTCGAGCCCGTGCGCCCAATCGTACATCGGGTAGATGCACCACTTGTCCGCTGTGCGGTGATGCGTTGCGTGGAGGATGCGGTACATGACCGGGTCGCGCATGTTGATGTTTGGGCTGGTCATGTCGATCTTTGCTTTAAGACAGCGGGTGCCGTCGGGGAACTGGCCGTTTTTCATTTTTTCAAACAGGTCCAGGCTTTCTGAGATGTCGCGGTTGCGGTATGAGCTTTCCTTTCCTTGCTCCTTTAGTGAGCCGCGGTGCTCGCGGGTTTGCTCCGGTGTAAGGTCGCAGACGTAGGCTTTTCCGTCTTTTATTAATTGCCTCGCCCATTCATACATCTGGTCGAAGTAGTCCGATGCGAAATAGAGCCGGTCCTCCCAGTCCCATCCGATCCACTTGACGTCTTCCATTATCGCCTCTACGTGTTCCTGTTCTTCCTTGATCGGGTTGGTGTCGTCGAATCGCAGGTTGCATTTTCCGCCGAACTCTTTTGCGATGGAGAAGTTAAGGCAAAATGCCTTTGCGTGTCCGATGTGGAGCCTGCCGTTGGGTTCGGGGGGGAAACGGGTATGCACCCGTCCGTCGTTTAGATTGTTCTTAATATCGTCAGCGATCTCCGCGCGGATAAAATCCAGCGATTCGTTGGTATTTTCGTTCGTTTCGTTGTTGCTTGCATTGTCCATTCTTGCCTGTTCCTTTGGAAAATTTACTTTAATGATGGCATTAATACACCGGATACGCAGTTATTTCGACAAAAAAAGCGTTGAAACAACAAGTTTTTTGCGATGATCGGTAGTTTTGATGCGAAAGCCTGTGTTACGGGGGGCATTCGGCGCATACTGAGCGGAAGAGGTTGGTGCTCAGGTAACGGTCTCCTCTGTCTGGGATGATGGTAACGATGACGCCGGAGTCCATCTGTTTTGCGACGCGAAGAGCCCCGGCGATAGCGGCTCCGCTTGAGATACCGGCGAAGATACCTTCTTCTACGGCAAGTCTTTTTGTTATTTCAAAGGCTTCTTCGTCTTCCATTACGATTATATCGTCAAGCATATCTGTGTCATAAATATCGGGCACAATTGCTTCTTTCATATTTTTAAGACCTTGTATTGTGTGGTTGAGGGTAGGCTCTACTCCAATGATCTTAATGTTTTTAGCCTGCTCACGGAAAAATTTCGATATTCCCATAAGCGTCCCTGTCGTTCCCATGCCTGCAATGAAAACGTCTATCTTTCCGTCGGTTTGATCGAATATCTCCGGTGCCGTTGTTTCATAGTGGCTAAGCGGGTTATTTGGATTTGCGAACTGGTTTGGGAAGAAGTATTTGTCGGGATTGGCGGCGTATAGCTCATGGCACTTACGTATTGCTCCGTCGGTCTTGTGGCACGCTTTTGTGATTACGACCTCAGCGCCGAAGGCTTCGAGAATCGAGCGTCTTTCGGAACTGACACATCCGGGGAGTGTTAGTTTTACTTTGTACCCCTTTGCCGCTCCGATCATTGCAAGTGCGATGCCGGTGTTTCCAGAGGTTGGCTCTATGATGATCTTGTCTTTGGTCAGTTCGCCGGTCTCTTCGGCTTTTTCGATCATATACAGCGCAGGGCGGTCCTTTATCGATCCGCCCGGGTTTGAGCCTTCGAGTTTGGCGAAGACTTTGACGTTCGGGTTTTCGTTAAGCTTTTTCAACTCCACAAGCGGTGTATTGCCGATTGAAGATAGTATTGACATTAATATTCTCCTGATGCGATTGATTAACCTCTGTATTATAGCAAAAAAACAACAAAAAAAAATATCGGAGTGGTAAAAATGGTGTTTTTTAGAGAATTGCGGGAAAAAGCGTGGTTTTTTTGCGGTTTTTATTTTGCGGGGCAACCCTAAAAAACCGTTGTTTGAATGAGGATTATCCTCAAGACGCCTCCGGGTTTTGTCGATAAGTATCGAGGTTTTGTAAAATGTTGAGCATTCTAAGGGGAAAACCATGAATCACCGTTTTGAGTCAATTATCGTGTTAATTATTTTGTCATGCCTTGTTCTTGCGGTGGGATGCCGTAAGAAAGCTCCGCAGCGGGCTGGCGAGCAAGGCCAGGCGGAGGCTCAGCCTGTTTCGGTTCAAGAGGATGTTTTGCGAATTCTGACTGGGGAGGGGCACACTCCAAAACAATTTGTCGAAGATTTCGAGAAATATATCGAAACGAAGTACGGACGAAAAGTGAAAGTACAGCTGGTGTATTTGTCCGGTCCTGATGATTGGTATAAATTAATAAGGAGCAAGCGCGTTGATCTGGTTTTGCTGACGCATCATCATTTTAGAGACGAGCGATACAAATACATCGAGAACGGGCTTCTTTTGCCGCTTGATCTGAAGAACATACCCAACTTCAAGAATGTGATACCTACTCTGCAAAACGCGGAGTACCTGTGTAGTGACGGAAAGGTGTATGCATCGCCGGTTAGCCATGGTCCTTACGGGCTGGCGTACAACACCGGCATACTGAAAGAGGAGCCTTCCAGTTGGAATATACTATGGGAACCGCGTTTCAAGGGCAAGTATGTCATAGGTGCAAACGAATATATATATAACTGTAACATTACCGCATTGGCGTTGGGGTATCCGAAAGAATCGGTCAGCAGTTACGATGCACTAAACAACAAGGAGTTTAAAGATAAGTTGAGGCAACTGGCTGCCGGTGCTCACTCTTTCTGGATCGGTGCTGACAGAGTTGACGATCTTGCCGGTAAGCCTTTGGCTACAGCGTGGGGCGACTCGATGAGCGGGCTAAAGGAAAGAGGTGAGCTTTGGAAAATGGCTGAGCCGAAAGAGGGTACGTCATGCTGGATCGATAATTATACGATCACCTGGACGCTGGCTGATAAGCCATTTCTTAAGAAGGTGGCTGAGGAGTGCATCAATAGATTTCTCTCAACTGAATATCAGATTAATCATATAACGCGATTGATGTCACTGACCCCAATAATTACAAACACCGGCGATCTGTTGACAGTTGAAGAAAGGGAACGATTGCACATTGGAACTCCGAATTTCTTCCGCGAGAATCGAATTTTGCAAAACACCTATTCAGAAAGGGACCGCAACGGTTTAAAATTGTTGTGGGATGAGGCCATGGAAGGAATCAACGTCGAGTGATGAGGGCTATGAAACCGGAAAATACGGTAAGGGGCAGGCATTCAATAGCAACAAAGTTGCTGCGGGTGGTTTTCGCTTTATACATCATTATTGCGGCTGTGGTGACGATAAGTCATATGGTTATGGAATATCGGTACCAGAAAAACAACATCAGCCATGATCTTGAGGACATTCAAAGAACGTTCGAGCATGCGATGGCGGTTGACATGTGGAAAATGGATCAGGAGTCCTTGCATTTGACGTTGAAAGGAATGTTGAAAATACCTGTGATCGTTGGTGTTAAGATCAGCGATGATAGCGGAAACAGTATAACTACGGGAGGAATAATTGAACAGGACGGGGAGGTTGGCAGGCTTGATCTGCATATTCATATGATGAGCCGTAAGCACACGCACTCGATGCATCGTCGGGGAGACGAATCTGATTACGAACTTTTTGAGCACCGATTTCCAATTGTTTACACTTTTGATGATGACAAGAAACAGCTTGGCGAAGCTACGATATATTCCAATAAATCTGTGATTTTGCGAAGAGTGAAGCTGGGATTTTTATTACTGGTAGTTACGACTGTTTTTAAAATTACTATCTTGTGGTTTATTTTTCAGTGGATTTTCAAGTCTATTTTGAAAAGGCCTTTGTCGATATTGACCGCAGCAACCGAGAGAGTCGATCTGGATCATCTGGAGAAAGCAAGGGTAGATATTAAACGAGACGGAAACGATGAGCTAACACTTCTTGCAGGCTCATTCAATGATATGGTCACGAACCTTCAGGCATCGCTTGACGAGCGTAAGCGTGCCGAGGAGGCACTTCGGGAAAGCGAGGAGCAGGTTCGCATGCTGCTCAATTCAACGGCTGAATCTATTTACGGTTTGGATCTTAATGGCAATTGTACATTCTGCAATCGGGCTTGTTTGGAGTTGCTTGGATATAATAGTGCCGAAGACATTCCTGGCAAAAACATGCACGAGGTTATTCATCATACGCATACCAACGGGTCGGCCTGTTCGATCGAGAAATGCCAAATCTATAAGGCGTTTCAGGTTGGAAAGGGTGTTCATATTGACGGTGAGGTTCTGTGGCGGGCAGACGGGACGAGTTTCCCGGCGGAATTCTGGTCGTATCCTACAAGACGCGATGGCGAAATAACAGGGTCCGTTGTAACTTTTATGGACATCACCGAGCGCAAGCAGGCGGAGGCAGAGATCATTGAAAAGAACAAACAACTGCGATCTTTCAACGAACAACTTATGTCATCAGAACAGCAGCTAAAGGCATCTAACCAGCAACTAATCACAAATGAAAAAGAACGCGAAAAACTTTTAAAGGATATTTCTGCCAAGAACGAAGAGTTGAAGAGCATTGTTTATATTGCCTCACACGATCTTAAGAGTCCGCTGGTAAATATTACCGGCTTTAGTGATATGCTTAATAAAACCTGTAGAGAGATTACAGAGAGATTAAAAGATATTGATGTAAGGGATGAAGCAATGCATCGGATAGTTCCCTTGATCGATGAAGAAATCCCTGAATCTTTAGGGTTTATATCTGCCGGAACCAGCAAGATGAAAATGCTTCTTGACGGTCTGTTGCAGGTTTCTCGTGTTGGCAGCCAAGAGGTCGATATTGACTCGCTGGACATGAACAAGATGGTCCATGACATAGCAGATACATTCGCATTCCAGATCAAAGAGCAGGATGTATCTGTAACGATCGAAGAGTTGCCGGGTTGTAAGGGTGACGAAAAGCTTGTCAATCAGGTATTCAGCAATATCATAGGCAATGCCATAAAGTACTTTGACCCGGAAAGAAAAGGCTCCATCAATATCACAGGCAGATGCGATAACAGCGAATGTATCTATTGCGTCGAAGATAACGGTATTGGAATACATAAGAATCATCAGGGTAAAGTATTCGAACTGTTCCATCGCCTTAATCCGGATGATGCAACCGATAGCCAGGGTCTGGGCCTTACAATAACCAAGCGAGCCTTAGATCGTAACAGCGGTTGGACATGGGTCGAATCGGAACCGGGCAAAGGGAGTAAGTTCTTTGTTTCGCTGCCTGTGGCTGTCTAAACTTTGCATGATTGCCGTTTTAATCCGGATTATCCTCACAAAATCCTTTCGATTTTGCCGACAAATACGGATATGTATATTCATAACGGGTTTAGAAAGAAACAGATAAGGACATAGATGTGAAAAAACTGGTAATACTTATCATTGCTGTTGTATTGAACGGTAATATTTCAATCGCTTTTGCGGGTGGAGATGAAAAGGAATTGGGTATTTCCTATGATGTCACCTGGGTAAGTAAGTACATCTGGAGGGGCCAGGATATTTATGACGATCACGCCGCCCATGGCGGCGGGGCCATAACTGCTGATAAGGTCGAGGGCTTTACGCACCTGTTCGGTTTCAGTTGCGATCTGCCTGACCTGGAGATAATTGAGAATCCGCTTACATTTAGCTGGGACATAACTTACAATGACGGTCAAGGATCAGCCGTTGACCATGACTGGTCACACATGACGTGGGGCCTGTCAACAAGCTTTGAAGTTGGAAGCGGCACTATAACTCCCGCTTTGTACTACCAGACATCGATGGAAAAAACTATCAACACAGAAGACGAGTTTTGGGTTGGTATATCATATGGATTTGAATTCTAAATTGTGATATTGATATAAGGGAGATGCCATGAAATGTTACTTGAAAACAATAATTACATTGATGATCCTGTCATGTGTTGTTCTTGCAACGGGGTGCCGTAAGAAGGCTCCGGAAGTTTCCACCCAGGAAACCCAAACGGAACCTCAGGCTGTTCAGCGTCAAGATGATGTACTGCGGCTGTTGGTCTGGGAGGGGCACGCTTCGAAAGCGCATGTCGAGAAATTCGAGAAATATATCGAGACGAAATACGATCGCAAAGTGAAACTGGAAGTTGCGTATGTGACAGGTTCCGATGATTTCTATGACTCGGTAAGAGACAAAAGCGTTGATATGGTTATGATGATGCATCACCATTACAAGGACGAACGCTTCAAATACATTCGGAACAAGCTTTTGCTACCGCTTGACTTGAAGAATATACCGAATTTTCAGCACGTAATACCTGTCCTTCAGACGGCAGAACATTTGTACAGCGACGGAAAGGTATATGCATCCCCAATCAGTCAGGGGCCGTACGGGTTGGCTTATAATACGGCTTTGCTGAAAGATGAGCCGGCGAGTTGGGATATACTGTGGGACCGGCGTTTTAAGGGTAAATACGTTATAGCTGCAAACGAATACATATATAATTGCAACATCACTGCGTTGGCGTTGGGATATCCGAGAGAATCTATTAGCAGTTATGACAAATTAAACAACAAAGAGTTCAAAGATAAGTTGAGGCAACTGGCTGTCAATGCGAATTCTTTTTGGGTTGGCGTGGATAAACCCGATGATCTCGCGGGCAAGCCTCTTGCCACATCATGGGGAGACTCGCTGGACTCGCTTAAGAAGCGTGGGGAACCATGGAAAATGGCCGAGCCTTCTGAGGGGATGCCGTGCTGGATCTATAACTATGCGATCACTTGGGCGTTGGCGGATAAGCCGTTTTTAAAGAAAGTCGCGGAGGAGTACATCAACAAATTACTCTCGACAGAACACCAGATTAACCATACAATGCGGCTCATGTCGATGACTCCAATAGTTACCAATATTGGCGATCTGTTGACAGCCGAAGAAAAGGAACGATTGCATGTTGGGCAGCCGAATTTCTTCAGCGAGAATCGGATACTGCAACACACCTACTCAAAAAGGGACCGCAACGGTTTAAAATTATTATGGGATGAAGCTATGGAAGGTGTTACTGTCAAATGACGAAACAGGAAAATATGGTGAGGGTCAGACATTCAATAGCAACAAAGCTGCTGATGGTGGTTTTCGCTTTGTACATCGTTATCGCCGCTGTGGTGACGGTGAGTCACATGGTTATGGAATATCGCCATCAGAAAAATAACATCACCCGTGACCTGGAGGGCATTCAAAGAACGTTCGAGCACGCGCTGGCGGTTGAGATGTGGAATATGAGTGAGGAGTCTTTGCGGTCTACAGTAAAAGGAATGCTGGAGGTTACTACGGTCGTTGGTGTTGAGATAAACAATGACATCGGAAAGAACATAGCTACCGGGGGCATACTCCCCCAGAACGATGAAGTTGGTAAGGTCGGTTTGCATGTTGACATATTGGGCATTAGTCAACAGGAATTGACGGTTCATAAAGGCGATGCGTACAATTACCAGCTTTTTAAACATCAATTCCCGATCGTTTACATCTATCAGGGTCAAACGAAACAACTTGGCGAAGCTACGATATATTCCAGTTCATCGGTGATCTTTCGCAGAGTGAAGCTGGGATTTTTGTTACTGATAGTTACGACTGTTTTTAAAATTACAGTTTTGTGGTTTATTTTCCTGTGGATTTTCAGATCCATTTTGAAAAGGCCATTGTCTATATTGACCAGAGCAACCGAAAAGGTCGATCTTGACCATCTGGAGAAGGCAAGGGTAGATATTAAACGAGACGGAAACGATGAGCTAACACTTCTTGCAGGCTCATTCAATACTATGGTCACGAACCTTCAGGTTTCCCTTGCCGACCGCAAGCGTGCGGAGAAAGCGTTGTATGAGAAGAACCTCATGCTGGTCAAGTCCCAGGAGATAGCTCAACTTGGCAGTTGGGAACTCGATTGTGTGACCAATAAAACCATCTGGTCGGACGAAGTCTATCGGATATTCGGGTTTGCTCCAGAACAGTTCGAAGTTTCCTATGAGGCATTTCTTGGAGCGGTGCACCCGGAGGATCGCGAGGCTGTGAATGCCGCTTATTCCAACTCGGTCGAAGAGGGGAAAGACTTTTATGAAATCGAGCATCGCATTGTACGCAATGACGATGGGGGTATTCGGATCATTCATGAGAAATGCAGCCATGAGCGAGACGCATCCGGAAAGGTCATCCGTTCGATTGGTATGCTGCATGATATTACCGAACGCAAGCGTGCAGAAGAAGCGATGCAGGAAAATAAGGAACGTTACAGATTATTGTTTGAATCTGCCAATGACGCAATTTTCATCATGGAGGGCAACATATTTACTGAGTGCAATCAAAGGGCCTGTGAGATTTTTGGTTGTATGCGGGAACAGATAGTAGGTCAAAGTCCGATTCTTTTTTCGACAGAGGTTCAGCCGGACGGGCGGCCTTCTGAAGAGAAAGCTATTGAGAAAATTAAGGCCGCACAGCAAGGCGAGCCGCAATTCTTTGAATGGAAACATGCTAAATACGACGGCACACCATTTGATGCGGAGGTTTCATTGAACCGGGTGGATATCTTCGGAAAAGTCCATCTGCAAGCAATAGTCCGTGACATCACCGAACGCAAGCAGGCAGAGGAAGAGGACCTTGCAAAAAGCAGGCAGTTGCGGTCTTTCAACGAGCAACTCATGTCATCGGAACAGCAGCTAAAGGCTTCTAATCAGCAACTGATGGCGAATGAAAAAGAACTTGAAAAGCTGCTGAAAACTTTAGAGATCAAGAACGATGAGTTGCAGAGCATTGTTTATATTGCAACGCACGATCTTAAAAGCCCGCTGGTGAATATTAACGGTTTTAGTGCAATGCTCAAGGAGAGTTGTGAAGATATCATAAATATCCTTAAAGGTCTTGATGTCAGTGATGAGGTGATGAAGCGTCTTATGCCTTTAGCTGAAAAGGATATCCCTGAGTCCTTAAAGTTCATATCTGCCAGTGCGATAAAAATGAAGGTGCTTCTTGACGGTCTTTTGAAGGTTTCTCGTATAGGCAGCCAGCATATCGATATCAAACCACTTGACATGAACAAGATGATGCAGCATATAATAGATACATTCGCATTTCAGATTAGCGACGCTGACGCCGAAGTTAGCATGGCCCGCCTTCCTGATTGCCTCGGTGATTCGGAACAGGTCAACCAGGTATTCAGCAATATATTGGGCAATGCCTTGAAATACCTTGACCCTGAAAGGCGAGGTTCCATTAAGATCAGCGGTGAAGCTTACGAAAAAGAAAGCATCTACTGCATTGAGGATAACGGTATTGGGATACACCCTGACCATCAGTACAAGATATTCCAGTTGTTCCATCGTCTTAATCCTGATGACGGAACAGACGGTCAAGGTCTTGGTCTTACGATCACCAAGCGTGCGTTAGGTCGTAACGGCGGGTGTATATGGGCCGAGTCAGAACCGGGAAAAGGAAGCAAGTTCTTTGTTTCGCTGCCTGTCAAATAATCCTAAAGAATGAGTACTAATGCCTACTGGCGGCATTGGGAAATTCACAACCGGTGAACTTTTGGTGTACTTTTGGTGCACTTGACCTTGTTGAATATAACGGATTCCAGACGTGTCACCCTCAGGCAATTGATGGATCAAGAGCTTCTCTGCCTAAAGGCAGTTTGGTGCACTTTTCAAAATCAAACACACAAGCTTGACATTGCGGGTGTTCTGGCGTAGATTTGGCGTTTTCGAGAATTCACTGGAGATATAGCATGGTAGTAACGAGATTTGCACCGTCACCTACGGGTTATTTACATGTTGGCGGAGCCAGGACAGCGTTGTTTTGCTGGCTTATGGCACGTCATCACAATGGCAGGATGATCCTTCGCATCGAGGATACCGATCAAAAGCGTAACACTCCGACAGCGGCTAAGCAGGTTCAGGACGATTTGCGGTGGCTTGGTATCGAGTGGGACGAAGGGCCGGAGGTTGGCGGGCCCAATGGGCCATACGCCCAAAGCGAACGACTTGACATATATAAGAAGTATATGGATAAGCTCCTTGCCGAGGGCAAGGCCTATTACTGCTTTGATACGCCCGAAGAACTTAAGGCGATGCGCGACCAAGCCGAAAAGGCAAAGAAGTCATTGATATACCGAGCGCCTGCGGTGCTTCCGACCGAAGCCGATGCGCAGAAGGCTCGCGAAGAAGGGCGTCCGGTGACGGTTCGGTTCGCTATGCCGGACAAGGACATGGTTATCACTGATGTTGTTCGCGATGAGTGTACCTTTAAGCGGGACGAGCTTAGCGATTTTATTATTCAAAAGAGCGACGGGTTTCCGACGTATCACTTTGCATGTGTCGTTGACGATGAGCTTATGGAGATTACGCATATTATCCGCGGGCAGGAGCATCTGATGAATACGCCGTGGCATGTTGCGATGCAGGAGTCGCTTGGGTTTAAGACGCCTGTCTATGTTCATATGTCGGTTACGATGAGCGAAACGGGCGGTAAGCTTTCCAAACGCGAACGGCCAAAGGCTCTAAAGAATATCATCAAGCAGACCGGCGACATTGATCTTGATGCACTTACGGCAGCGGCTGGTATTGATGCCGAGGAGATGAGCAGGTTCCTGAAGGGCAAGGCAGTTCCGGATATGCCGGTGATCGATAAAATGGCCGGGTATCTGGGGATCAGTCTGCCGGAGATCAATGTTGTCGATTTTATGAAAAGCGGGTATCTGCCGGAGACGATGGTCAACTTTCTTGCTCTGCTTGGCTGGAACCCGGGCGGTGACAGGGAGATCATGACGACGGACGAGCTTATCGAATGCTTCGATATATCGCGGTTTGCCAAGAGTAACAGCCTTTTTGACAGGAAGAAGCTGCTTTCGTTCAATACCGAGCATATTCGTATGCTATCGCCGGAAAAACTGTTGTTTCACTTCAAGAACTATCTTAAAATTGTTAACTCTGTGGTGCTTTGTGACGATGATAAGTTATTGGCCCGTCTGGTCCGGATCAATGAGGGGGCGCGGACGCTGGCTGATATTGAACGTAAATGCCGTTTTCTGTTTGCTGACGATGACGATCTGGATTACGATATGAAGTCGGTCAAAAAGGTCTTGCTTAAGAAGGATGGCCTGGCTATGTTAGGGCTGGTTGGGGAGACTTTAAAGGGGCTTGGTGAGTTAAGTCCGGCGTCTATCGAAAAGTGCTTACGCGGGCTTGCCGAAGAAAAGGAAGTTGGTCTTGGTAAGGTCGCCCAGCCGTTGCGGGTTGGGATATGCGGTAATACGGTGAGTCCTCCGATCTTCGATTCGGTGGATATGCTGGGCATGGACAGAACGTTAAACAGAATTGAAATAACATTAAAGAAATTTGGGGATTAGGATGTCATTATTAGTAACAGGTTCGATAGGAATAGATACAGTTAAGACGCCTTTTGGGTTTAGCGAAAATTGCGTTGGCGGTTCGGCGGTTCATTTCAGTATGGCGGCGAATTTCTTTTCACCGGTCAGATTTCTCGGAGTCGTCGGCGACGACTGCCCGTTCGATCTTCATGAAACATTTGAAGGCAAAGATGTTGATCTTGAAGGCTTGGAAATAAGGCAGGGCAGCAAAACGTTCCGCTGGCAGGGTTCTTATGAAGGCGAAATGAACGAGGCTAACACCGACGGTGTTGAGCTGAATGTGCTTGCCGAAGATCCTCCGGCGGTTCCGGATGCTTACAAAGACAGCGAATATGTGTTCCTTGCTAACACGGCACCGTCTTTGCAGATACAGTTGCTCGATCAGCTTTCGGGTACTAAGTTCGTGGCAGCGGATACGATGAACCACTGGATCGTAACGGCGATCGACGATCTTAAGGAGTTGCTTAAGCGTATCGATATGCTGGTTATCAACGAAGGTGAAGCACGGTTGTTAACCGGGCACAGGAATTTGATGACGGCTGCACAGAATATTATCGACATGGGGCCCAAGGTTGTGATAATCAAAAAGGGCGAGTACGGTTCGATGATGTGTAATGCCGATGGCGATTGCTTCATCCTTCCGGCGTTTCCGACGGCTATCGTGATCGATCCGACAGGTGCGGGCGATTCGTTTGCAGGTGCGATGATGGGCTACCTGGCTGAGACAAATAAGCTCGACGTTATCTCACTGCGTAATGCGATCGTTTATGGAACGGTAGCTGCGTCGTTTACTATCGGTGATTTTTCGGTTCATGGTATCAAGGCTATCGATAAGGCCGATCTTGAGGAAAGATTCGACACGCTGCGTAAGGTTACGCTGTTTTAGATCGTGATTCGTGAATAGTGATTCGTGATTCGTAATGGAACCGGCTTTCGGCTGGGGCCGTTTTAGGTTGTAGTTGATGCGTGTATTTATAGCCATTGATGTCGAACCTCACATCCTTAAAGGCATAGGTGCCTTGCAGAAAGAGCTTCGCGGTAACCTCCATCAATCCCGGGGCATTAAGTGGGTTCGTCCTGAACTTATCCATCTTACGCTGAAATTTCTTGGTGAAGTTGGCGACGATTCTATTTGCGAGGTTTGCGAGATCGTGCGTCATGCGGCGGAGTGTCATCAGGCGTTTTCGATCAATGTTGACGGGATTGGGGTTTTTGGGCGTCCGGCACGTGTGCTTTGGATGGGTACCGATACGCCGGTGGAGCTTGCGGAACTTCAGGCGGATATTGAGATGGGGCTGGTCGAGGCGGGGTGGCCGGCGGATCGCAAGAAGTACTCGGCGCACCTTACTATGGCCCGGATCAAGAATACCAAGGCTGCGATAGACGTCAGTAAACTGGTCGATGGGTACGAAATGGCGAAAATTGGCAGCTTTTTTGCAGATTCTGTGTGTATTTACAAAAGCGAATTGACATCTGACGGTCCTGAGTATACTCTATTGAGCAGGACTAAACTGCATTAATCAAATCAAGGAAGAATATTCAGGAGACGTCGATGGCACTTGCAAAGAAGAAAAAAGTTACGAAAAAGGCTACAAAAGCTACAAAAACAGAATCGAAAGGTTCGGCGCTTGATCGTGCGATAGCTCAGATCGAAAAGCAGTATGGTGCGGGCTCTATCATGAAGATGGACGAGTCGAATATGCCTAAGATCAAGGGTATCAGCACCGGCTCGATATCGCTGGACCTTGCCCTTGGCGGGCGTGGTGTTCCGTGCGGACGGGTATGCGAATTCTACGGTCCGGAGTCATCCGGTAAGACGACGCTGGCTTTGCATGTTATCGCTGAGGCTCAGAAAAAGGGCGGCGTGGCGGCGTTTATCGACGCCGAACATGCGCTTGATACGACGTGGGCGAAAAAACTTGGCGTCGATGTAAGCAGTATGCTTGTCAGCCAGCCGGACACCGGCGAGCAGGCTTTGGATATTGCAGAGATGCTGATCAAGTCTAACGCGGTTGACATTATCGTTGTTGACTCGGTTGCGGCGCTGGTGCCGGCTGCGGAGATGGCCGGCGATATCGGTCAGTCGCATGTCGGTTTGCAGGCACGTCTGATGAGCCAGGCGATGCGGAAGCTTACCGGTTCTATCAGCAAGAGCAAAACGAGCCTTATCTTTATCAACCAGATACGGATGAAGATCGGTGTGATGTTCGGTAACCCTGAAACGACGCCGGGCGGAAAGGCGCTTAAGTTTTACAGTTCGATAAGGCTTGACATAAGAAGGATCGCGACGATCAAGAATTCCGAGGGCGTAGCTGTGGCTAACCGTGTCAGGGGACGTGTTGTTAAAAATAAAGTCGCACCTCCTTTCCGTACTGCTGAGTTTGACCTTATGTTTGACGGCGGTATCAGCAGGGAAGGCGATATTATCGATCTTGGCGTCGAACTGGAGATCGTGCAAAAGAGCGGTGCGTGGATCAACTACGGCGAACTAAGGCTCGGTCAAGGCAGAGAGAACGCAAAGACGTTCCTGAAAGACAATCCAGAAGTTCTGGCCGAGATAGAACAGAAAATATTTGCAGAAAAAGGCATAGAATTATAGTAACCGTTCACGGAAATTTTGACAGGATAACAGGATAACAGGATAAAAATATAAATAATATCGAAATCCGAAGCACGAAATCCGAAACAAATACAAAATTAAAACTGCCTTAAGGCAGAGAAACTCCCGGTCCATTAGTTTCCAAGACAAAACAAACTGTAACTGCATAATGTAGGTTGCAATATTAACGAAATACTAATGTTTTAAACAGAAAAACGCGTGTGCTAAAGCACACCCTACAGCGGACTGCAAGCCTGCTGGGCTGGTTTTGGATTTAGCCAAAGATAAGGCAGAAGTAGAAAGAAAAATGAAAAAATTATAGTAATCCTGTAATCCTGTCAAAAAGAGAGTTTAGAATGATTGACAGGAAAAAACGGTGAACGGTTACGAATTATAGTAGAGGATCAAGTGTTAACAGCGAACCAGATCAGAAGTGCGTTTATAGATTACTTCAAAGATAAAGAACATAAGTTTATTCCAAGCTCGCCGGTCGTTCCTCTAAACGATCCGACACTGCTTTTTACCAATGCGGGAATGAACCAGTTTAAGGATATTTTTCTGGGTTTGTCTGCGGGGGATTGTAATCGTGCAGCCAACAGCCAGAAATGTATACGTGTTTCCGGTAAACATAACGACCTTGAAGAGGTGGGCTTCGATACGTATCATCATACTTTTTTCGAGATGCTTGGCAACTGGTCGTTTGGCGATTATTTCAAGGAAGAATCTATCACGTGGGCGTGGGAGCTTTTGACGGAGGTCTATAAGATCGATCCGGATAAGCTTTGGGCGACGGTTTTCGAAGGCGACGAAAAGGACGGTTCTGAGCCGGACGACGAAGCGGCTGAGATATGGGCGAGAGTAACGTCGCTGCCGAAAGAGCGTATCCTGTATTGCGGTAAGAAGGATAACTTCTGGGAGATGGGCGAGACGGG
>JAGLHQ010000097.1 GCA_023143375.1 Planctomycetota bacterium | reverse complement strand
GAAAAAAGAACGTAGCAACTCCCTGTAACTCCCTTTACGGTAAGAGGAAGAGTATATATCGCTGAAATCAAACTGCAAAGCAAAAAAAGGGAATTTTTTAAAAATTTTTCACTTTTTTTTAAAAAAATCAAAAAAACGACCCCAAAACTCCGATTACCAAGATAAAAACACAAGCCCTAAGCGCCAGGGCGTGTTGCCCAATCGGCCTTTGCAATGCTGTTTTAAATAATATGTTGTGTTGGCGAGTTATTGCCAATCGCTCTTTGAAAAATTAATATTCGCTCAATATGGCTGGAAATTTGTCTCAAGATCAAACACCGCCTATAAAAAGCAAAAACAGCTGATAAAAGCTGACTCAAGGCTGAATTACAGGCCTCTGCGGCTGGTTTATTGCCAGCGTAACGCATCAGCTTGCGCAGATTCTGTATCGCAGCGATCATCAGGTTTTGAATCTTTGCTTTTTCGATTCCTCGAAATCGCATCCGCTTAAAACCATGGTTATTGGCAGCGTCAGCAAACGACCCTTCAGCTTTGTGTTTCCGCCGACCCATCAGACGTTTTCGCTCACACTTTGTCAGGCAGTTGTCAGCCCAGTCGATATGTTCCTGATTAATATTGCGTTGTATCTGTCGGCCGGATTTCTTGCTGGTTACGCATTTTTCAAAGTGTTGACAATGTTTACAGGTTTTGCGTTTTGCCTGGTAAATTACACGGTTTTCATCTTTTCTAAACTGTTTGCGTTTAAGAAGATTTCCAGTCGGACATATATAACGGTCACGCCCATTATCGTAGGTGAATTTGTCATGATTAAAATCCGGATGGCAATTGCTATTATTGACTTTATGACTGATGCAAGGCGTTATTCCATGTTCGTGAAGATACTTGTAATTTTCTCCGATGCCATATGCCTTATCGGCTGCGATTGTTTTGGCTTTTGTGCCGGTGTTTGCGTTATGTTCTTCAATAACTTCGCTCAAAACTTTTTCATCGTTTATATTGGCAGGCGTTGTAACTGTTGCCGTTACAATGCCGTGCTTGTCATCAACAGAACGATGATCCTTGAAGCCAAGCGTAGTTTTGCCATATTTCCGGCCGAGTCTGGCATCGGGATCGGTTGTAGATACTCGTTTTTCAAGTTTTGGCAAAACAGGCTCTGCGTTGCTTTCAAGGCCGTCGTAAAGCTCTTCGCCGATTATACGAAACTGACAGGAAAGCGAATCCTTGGATGCGTCAGCATCAATCATGCTCGAATCAACATGAATCGTTTCACCATCAACAAGGCCGGCTTCGATGCATTGCGAAAGAATGTTATTGAAGAACTCGATGAAAACATTTTGCCCCCACCGACGCCTGGCTTTGGATATTACGCTGTGATCTGGTGTTAAAGAATCAATGTCATAACCGCAAAACCACAGCCAGTCCAGGCGTAAGGGTAATTGCGACATCAAGGCACGTTCCGATTTTACGTTTTCGTAAAACGCCAGAAACATCAGCCTGAGTATGACAGCCGGATCAACGGAAGGATTGCCGCATTTGCCGTAAAGGTCAGCCACTTTTGAGCGAATAAAATCGAAATCGACCATGCTGTCGATTTTCCTAAGCGGATGATCGCCGCCAATTCGTCTATTGAGCGAAACGCCGTGATAGAAAAGCTTAGGGTCAGTTTGTTTTTGTTTACCCATCATAATAAATGCCTCCATGCGATTGGTGATGGGTTTATTATAATGTATAAAAAGGAATGTTAGTACAGTAAAATATGATTAAAATGATAGTTGGGCAACACGCCCTTACGCCCCCGGCTATGCGTTCTTTCGGCCCTTCGGGCCTTTTAAGCAGCGAAGCGTGATGCAAGTTGTTATTGTAAGATGGATTCCGGGTCAAGCCCGGAATGACAAATTGTTAATGTGACAGCACGGCCTAAGAAGAGCAGTCAGACGCGGCCTGGCCAATATGTCGATCCAGGCATACCTGACAGCAGCAGTTATCAATCTCAAACGCCTGGCAACCTATGCAGGCGGCTTATTTGCTGATTTTCCGGGGTATTTTGCGGATATATTGGCCGTAATAACAAGCACAATCGTCTTGAGAATGTTTTTAACGATTCGAACAAGAAAAGTTAACTGGAAAATAGCCGGATAAAAAATTAACGCCAACCGTGCAAAAGAGGGACTTTTTCAACACCCCCCCGAGGTATTTAATTTTCCCGCTATGGTAGTGGTTTGCAGGCGTTTAGCAGTACTCTTATTACGTCTTTTACTGTGATGATCCCGCTTATGTTGCTGTCAGCATTTAGTACGGGCAGGCAGCTTAGATTTCCGTCTATCAGTTTTTTGGCAACGTCTGCGATAGAGCTATTGTCGGTTACGCTTACGATCTCCCATTCCATTATGTGTGCCAGCGGCGTCTCCAGCCCCGGCGTGTCTGGCGGTACATTTAAATAATGCTTTTGTAAATATTTTGCGGGGATATTTTCATACGGCAGCCTCCGGAGAATATCTCGGTCCGAAACCACGCCTGTCAGGCGTTTGTCTTTGTCCGTAACGAGCACGTGCCTGAACCCCATTTTCTTTAACAGGGCAATGGCATCTCCCATTGTGTCTTTCAGGGCAAGACAATGGGGGCATGCGGTCATGATCTGCCCGGCTGTGCGTTCGGTCCACTCAGCAAGTGCGGCGGCTCTACCTGCATCTTTGCCGGCGGGAGTCTTGAGCTTTTGGGAAAGCTTCCGTACCGCTGTGTCGAATGTTAACAGCAGCTTGAGTATGTCGGTAGTGGTTATGATACCGACCAGTTCTGTACCATCAAGTACCGGGACCATACTGATGTGTTTTCTGACCATGGTAGCGATCAGTTTGTAAATGGCGGTCTCGGGCGAAACACATATTGGGTTTCTGGTTACTAGCTGGACGAGCACCTTTTTCGAGGTTTTTCTGTGCTGTGCGGAGGTGATGTCCTTGTTGGAGTAAGGGTTAGTGAACCGCAGGACGTCTCTTTCAGAAATGATGCCTACGAAAAAAGGCTTGTCCTCGGTCTCGGCTGGGCTGTCGAAAATAGCAACATGACGTACCTTGTGTTTTTTCATGATAGCCAGAAAATCGTTGACATTGTCGTCGAGGGTTAGGAACTTTATCTTGCGGGTCATAATGTCGGCAGCATTACGCATCGGGGGCAGGGAGATGCCGAGGGAATCGCCCATCTTGTGGGCCAAATCGAAGTTGATCCGAGTTTTTATCATTCAATTTCCCATAAAGTGCATTCTGACATTTCCCATTTAACACAGTATACCTATTTTTGCCATTTCAGCAATTCTAAAGCCCTAAAAATACAAATAGGCTGTTATTGTAACGGGTGATTTCTTTTGCTCCTCTTCGCCTTTTTTAATGTCACATTTCAAGGATGGCTTCTACTTCTGCCAGGTTTTCTGATATGTCGTCCGATGGTTGTTTTAGGGGATGGTTTTCGTCAGTTCTTTTTGTCCCCGCCTCCGGCTGAGGTTTGGGTAATTTTGGTTTTTCCTTTAACATCTCTGACAGGTTTTTTGTCATGTTCTCTGCCTGGAAAGCGGGCAATTCATAGACCCAGCCGGTGTGAAGCTTATCGAACTTATCGGCAGCCTGATTGGCAAGGAGCTTAGCTTCCTTGGCTTTTAGCTCCTCGTCAGTATCCTTTACGCCGCGCTGCATCTTGACCTGCGTTTTGTCCATGAAGTCTGCATCGCATTTGATAAAGAAGGAGGCCGCCCTGCGAGCGATGGAGACGGTATAGACGGTTGTATCTTTGAGCGTGCATTTATAAGTGTTTATAAAGTCGAGCTTTTGGGCATCGGCGGTTTGAACCTCTGTAAACCTGAGATTGGCAAGAGCGGTAAAGACCTTCTTTGCGAGATCGGCATCAACGTCAACGCCTGCGGGAATATCGGCAACGGTCACTTCGCCGGACGCGCCCGGGATCAAGGTGTAATCGCCGGAAGCAGTTGTAACGGTAACGCTTTCGATATCGGCTTGATCTACGTTTAGCAGGAGCTTTTCGATGTAATCTCCGGCTGTGGTGTACAGCCACGGGACGTTGGCAATAGCGTATACGTCGTCGCTTGAGAGCAGCTTTGCATAAGCGTTGCCGGTATTGGGATTTGTCTCGGAGATAAGCAGCCCTGCCAACTGCTGACTATCGGCGTCTGCAAACCTTAGGACGTAGCGTGCGGTATCCTCTGTTACGCCGATCTCAGCGTGGTTTGCGGGGTTGGAGGTTATAAGCTCTAATGTTTTTATGTCGAGGCATTGGGTCAGCAGATCGTTAACCTGATCTGTCTTTGCGGGATAATCGCTGGCGCTTACAACCGTAAAGGCTGTGCCTGTTCTTGTTAGTATGACCTGGTCGGCGCTAACGCCTATTAGAATAGTTGCAACGGCATCGGTGCTTAGTCCCTGCAAAAGGTAGCCCTGGCCGGTGGGTGCGGCGGGCATTTTGTTTTGCAGGCCGGACTGGACGCCGACGAGTATCACCATCGCGATGGCGACGATCCCTAAAACAGTAAGCTTTTTGTCAGTCATATCTAAACTCCTATACTATATTACGCGTCTGATGCGTGGCTGATGTAATGCCTTTTGGTAACGGTTCGGCGGATGCCGAGGGCAACGGCGATGATCAACGTGATGATCGGCCCGGGCAAGGTGCAGAAGTTCATCATCTTCCGCTTTAAGGCGTCGATCCTCTCGCGTTTCTTCATTTTTATAAGTCTTAGCTGGCGTTGGGCATCGTGCATGTCCTGCTCGATCTTCTTCTTTTCGGCAACGATTGTGTTTCCGATGACCTCCGGAGCATCTCCGGTCATGGATGAGAGTACCTTGTTAAGGTCCTGCTGGAAGCCTGCGATCTTTGCGTTTATCTTTGCCTCTTCTCCAGCGGATTCTACCTCGGCGGCTGTCTCGATGTCGTCAACTCTTGTAAACGGGCGTTTGAAGCTTCCTCGGGAACGGATCGAGATAAGATCGCTGGAGCCTGCGAGGTCCTCTATGGCGTTAAACAAAAGCGATGCATTGTCGGCTACGGGGGTAACGCCGAAAAAGCTCTTCTGGTAGGCAATGCCCGGAATGTCAGAAATGAAATCGACATCTGCAAAAACGATAACCGCACAATCTTCCGTTGCTTCGGTAAGCCCGGTTAGCTTTATCGTTTCCGGCTGGGCGTCTGGGTTTTGCGGATCGGCGGGAGCGGTTACTTCTACGCCGTCGGGGAAGGCGGAAGCGAACTTTCCGGTGACGAGGTATGCCATATTTACCGGCGATGAGCCGTCGAAGAACCTTCTCATTATCGCGGTGTAATCGGGGTTTAGCAACTCCAATGGCGATGAAACTCTCCATGTGTTTCCGCGTTCGGTCGTCGAGAGCAGCGGGGTATACTTTAAGCCGGAATCTTCTGTGGCAGTAACATTTAAAACGCCGGCAAAGAGAGTTCTTACCATGTTGAGGTCGGCGGTTATGACAGTAGAGTTATTAAATGCCGGTGGTTCCAGAATCATGTATGGAAGTATCTTTTCCGGTCTTGCGTTGGGTCTTGTCGGACCCACTTCGGCAAAAGCCCTGTCACCTGCAAAAGTATTGTCCGGCATGTCGAGTCCCCATGCGTTTAATAGCCCTGGCAGATTGGAGCTTGTCGGCTCGAACTGTCTCTGTCTCATTTTTGCCTCGTCTGGCGGGTCCGACATTGCGTGTGGGTCAACGCATACTATCGCCCTTCCGCCGGCGATAACGAACTGATCGATTGCGAAAAGCGTTTGCTCGGGCAGAGACTTTGGATGTACGACGAGGAGTATGTCAACATTTTCTATTGCCTGCGTGTCTGCGGGAACGGATGAGACTTCGAACTTTTGCTTTAAGTGCCTTACGACGGCCCATGGCTGTTTCGGTGTTTGGCCCTGCATTCTCATCATCTGTGCCATGTATCCTGTTACGTCGTCTCCGGTGACGGGCAGCGAGCTTAGGACACCGATTCGTTTTTTGTCGCGTGTTATCGCGTTGTCTATTAGATAGGTGATGTCGTACTCGACGAAAGTTTGACGGTCTGGCGAGAAGAACTCGATGGTTTTTTCTACGCCGAACTGTGTCTGTATGACGAGTCCGAAAAAGAAGCTTTCCTCTTCTGTAATTGAAAATCGTGTTAGTCCGTGTCTGATGGCCTGGGCCTCTTCGTCTGAGAACGGGCGCGGGTCGATGACCTCCAGCTCTACCATTGAATTCGAGGCTGAAACATATTCGTCAAGCAATGCGCGTACGAAGTGGTAGTAATTGTTGAAATAGCGAATCTGGTCGGGGCCCTTCATGGCGGCTGTCCTTGTGTAATAGAGCCTTAGCTTTAAGGGCTGATTGAGAGATCCGAGGATGTTCTTCGTTCCCTGCGAAAGCGTGTATAGCTTCTGGTCGGTGATGTCTGCTCGCCATGAAGTGTTCTGGCAGAGGACGATCGAGCAGACGGTTATGACGGTAATGAAAATGACCGCAATAATGGCACGTAGTATTCTGTTCATCAGCTTGCCTTCCTTTCATCCAAAACGACGGTGCATGCGGCGATCCATCCGACGATGAGAATAATAAAGTATGCGACGTCGGAGAACTGGATGACTCCTCTTAGGATCGATTCAAAATGTGTTTGCAAACTCATCGTCTCTATCGCGGCGACGGGGCCTGACGGTAAGATCGACGAGAGATAGTTAAGTGTTGTGGGCATTCCTGCGTAAACGAGTGCCGCGGAAGCTACGAC
>JAGLHQ010000096.1 GCA_023143375.1 Planctomycetota bacterium | reverse complement strand
GCGATGTAGCCGGCTACGATGATTCCGATGTCGGGGGTTCCGAGATAGCAAACCGTTATCGGGATGGGGATCGTAAACAACAGTGCGATGGCGAGAAAACACCATGCGGCGAAGAACTTGCCGAGGACTGCCTGGGGGACGGTTATAGGTAATGTAAGCAGCAGCTCGATGGACCCTGTTTTGCGTTCTTCTGCCCAGAGCCTCATTGCTGTCGACGGGACCATGAAGACGAAAAGCAACGGCAGATTGATGAAGAAGGGTCTTAGGTCGGCTTGCCTTAGCTCGAAAAATCCGTTCTTGAAAGTTAAGTAACCTGCGAAGAACAGAAAGATGACCAGAAAGACATAGGCAACGGGTGTTGCGAAATATCCTTTTAGCTCCCTTTTGAAAACCGCTTTAAAGCCATTCATATTATGCTCCTTTTGTCAGCACTTTGCTGTTTTTGTAATTCCTCTGAACACTTCTTCGAGCGAGCCGTGGTACTGCTGCTTTAACTGGTCGGGTGTCGAATCGACGAGCATCTTTCCCTTTGCAATGATGATGGTTCTTGTGCAGACGGCTTCGACTTCTTCGAGTATGTGAGTCGATACTATTATACATTTATCCTTTGCCATGTTTGAGATGAGGCGGCGTACCTCGTATTTCTGGTTTGGGTCGAGTCCGTCTGTAGGCTCGTCGAGGATCAGTACGTCGGGGTCGTGTATGAGCGCTTGTGCGAGCCCTACCCTTCTTTTGTAGCCCTTTGAAAGCGTGTCGATGGTCTGGTGATATACCGACTCGATAGAGCATGAGGGGACTATTTTGTCGAGTGCCTTCTTTCTATCTTTGCCCTTAATATCCCTTGCGTCGCATACGAAGTTCAGGAACCCGGCGACGGTCATCTCTCCATAAAGCGGAGCGTTTTCCGCGAGGTATCCTATCGAACGTCTTACGGCGACGGGATCGGTGATGATGTCGTGGCCGCAGACGGTGGCGGTTCCGCTGTCCGGTGAAAGGAAACATGCGAGCATTTTCATCGCGGTGCTTTTTCCTGCGCCGTTTGGGCCGAGGAAGCCTAAGACCTGGCCTGTCTCGACGTCGAAAGAGATGTCGTCGACGGCAATGATGGAGCCGAAAGTTCGCCTTAAGTTTTTAACGCTGATCATGATCTTCTCCGTAAAAAGACGTTAAACATATAGGGGCTGCCGCCCAAACTCTAAGCACTAAACTCGATCCGCCTGAGGCGGACTAAACAAGCACTAATGACCAAAAAACAAATTACCAAAACACTTCTGCCTGCGTCAGAACAGGGTTTCTGATTTTGATATTCGAATCTCGTCTTTGAGCAACGCTCCCTTTAGTGGGTCATTTATAATATTTTTCTGTTTATTGTCAAGTCTGATTTTTGGTCAGTTACCGCCCTGCTTCAATTAAAAAAGGCTCAGAAACTGGGCTAATAAGCTTTTCAAATTGAGTTTCATCAATCGTTGTAGATGAAAAGAATTGTAATATTGAGAAAATAATCGTAATGACCATTGCTAAAATGGATATCCAAATTGCTATAACGGCTTTCTTTTGAGCATCTCTTGACGACTGTCTCGCCTCGTTTAATTCTTCATGTTCAAGCAGCCGAAAATAAGATTCCATTTTCAACCGCCCTAATCTATCCGGGTCATACCGAATATCTTCGTCGAACTCAAAAGCATCACGAAATAATCGCGTATAAAAATTCCTGTCTGGGTTAAGATTATAGCCATCTTTTTCAAGGCGTTCCGCTAAGACTTTGGGTGTTATGCCCGTATCTAATGTATCCCTGCCATGTTTCAAGATAGCAATGTATAAATCGTCTTTTTGTTTTTTACTCATCCTTGCTTTCCTGCTTCTCTGGGGCATCCTCTGGCTATTTACCGTCCTGCTTTTCTTCATTGTCCCTCCCCAAACCGTTTAGGTACTAATTGAAAGCCATTGTCTTGCAGATATTTCTCCAACGCCTCTTGCCAATACGACATTATACCAATAGCTCCAGAGGGGGAAATAGCGGAAAGAATTGATGATAGAACTCCTTTCACCGACCAAGACATAGATA
Source organism: Planctomycetota bacterium (assembly GCA_023143375.1). GTDB lineage: Bacteria > Planctomycetota > Phycisphaerae > Sedimentisphaerales > Anaerohalosphaeraceae > JAFGKL01. Next base: position 398 of record JAGLHQ010000096.1, on the reverse strand, counting down.
ATTCATAATCTTCATTAAAATACTCTTTTTCTAGTCGAATATTAACAGAGACAGTCACTCCTTCATGTCTAGCGTTATATCGTTGCCACCCAGGATATGTAAGCCCTTTCTTCCATTTTATAGACCTATATTCAGTGGGAATTGAAGCCTTTCTATGTGAACCACCATCATGAAAAAAACTATAAATGTCCTCGCACAAGTTCGATCCAATTATTTCATAACCGTATGGCTCGTCCTCGCTTTCATAGTAAGCAGAAGTAACATCCTTGTGCTTGGGAACATAAAAATAATATGAATTCATCCATCCCATCTTTACCGCCCTTCTGAGCAAAGATTATTTGTGGGGTACAAATCTATTGTAAACTCCATTACTCTAGTGCCATGTTACACCTCAAAAG
>JAGLHQ010000095.1 GCA_023143375.1 Planctomycetota bacterium | reverse complement strand
TTCCCCTCCCACGAGTCACGATCTTCTGTGTCAGTCCGCATCGAGGGCGTCCTGTATCTCCTGAACGTTATACTGCTCACCAGACTCATTCCGCGGCGGATATATAAGAAGGCTGTCATCGTCGTATGCAACGCTGAAGGTGATCTTTTTTCGTGTTGTCGTCTCAAAGGCCTCGACGGCATCGTTACCATCAATACGAAAGGCAACCTCTTCATTTCTGATAACGATCTTTGTGTTCTTTACTGACATATTATACCATTCAACTTAAAAACTGCGAGTCGATGCGCGGGTCAATCTTTTTTTGTTCGTCGGCAGTATACTTCAAGATCACAACTTACATATTTAGGCAAACAAAGGTCAAGAATTTAGCCGGCGTAGCCGGAGTTAAACTCGAATACATAAACTCCCTAATTGACTGGTATAACCGTCAGGGGAAAAAAACTAAAGAAATCTCGGCAGTCAGTGACAACGGTGTGTCACTAAGCAGCAAAAAAAACGCAAAATCGACGTCAAAAGCCTAGCGGGCTATTGTTTGAGAGCGGCCCTTATCTCATGGACGTTCGGTTGATGTCCGTCCGGATCCTTTGGCGGGCATATAAGGATGCTGCTGTCGATGTAATCAACATTAAACGGGATTTTTTTTATTGAAATGCGGCTAAATGCCTTCATGGCATCGCTAAGGTCAATGCGAAATACAACTCCGCCTTCGTCATCAAGGATGTGTTCGATCTCAATCGGCAATTTTCTCCTCTCATGTACATAATTTCATGGTTGTACGTCTCAAAGCTGATTATTATGACATACGCCATATATATACAATATAGACCTTGTAATGTCAATTGTTTTTTGTTTTTTTCTCTGCGGCCCCAGCGGATGTGAGTGTTGAACGTAGCGAAATCCCGATTTATCGCTACTTGATATACGCTAGTCAAGGCCTGTCAAGATGGCGGTATGGTCTGCCAAAAATGGCAGTGACGGCTGTTACCAGTATCAGAAAGCGGGAAAATCGCGATTTTTGCTGTATTTTTTAATCAACATAACCCATTCCAAACAAACCACTTACACAACATATTTGCCCAGACTGCCACTTATGAGCTTTTAATTGGTACTGTGTTTGCTTATAAGAACTACAAGAAAGTGAAATTGTTTTTTAACTTAATATAGGAGTAACAGAAATTATGGCAGCAAAAGATTTAGTATTTGAATCGGATGCACGCACTGCATTGCTGGCAGGCGTCGAGAAGCTGGCAGCGGCGGTAAAATCGACGTTGGGCCCGCGAGGCAGAAACGCGATCATCGATAAGGGCTGGGGCGGACCGACCGTCACAAAGGACGGGGTAACCGTCGCCGAAGAGATCGAATTGCTCGACAAGGCCGAAAACATGGGGGCAAAGCTCGTAAAAGAGGCAGCGTCCAAAACGTCAAAGATCGCCGGGGACGGAACAACGACGGCGACTGTTTTGGCTGAGGCTATGTTTCGCGAGGCCTTTCGGAATCTGGCGGCTGGGGCCGATGCTATGAGCCTTAATCGCGGGATGCAGAAGGCGGTCGCAGCGGCAGTCGAAGCGTTGCAGAAACTGGCTAAGCCTATCGATATCGCTAAAAAAGACGATATCGTCAACATCGCTTCGATCTCGGCGAATAATGACGTTGAGATCGGTAAGAAGATGGCAGAGGCGTTTATGCGAGTTGGCAAAGACGGGGTTATCACCGTCGAAGAGGGTAAGAGCCTCGATACGACCGTCGAATACGTCGAGGGTATGCAGTTTGATCGCGGCTACCTTAGCCCGCACTTTGTTACCGATCAGGATAAAATGACAGTCGAATTCAACAAGCCTTATATCCTTGTGTTCGAAGATAAGATCAGCTCGGTAGCTAAGCTGGTGCCATTGCTGGAAGCAGCAGCGAAAAGCAAACGCCCATTACTGATCATCTCAGAGGACGTCGAAGGTGAAGCGCTTGCAACGCTGGTAGTCAATAAGCTTCGCGGCGTATTACAGGTGGCAGCGGTAAAGGCGCCGGGGTATGGCGATAAGCGTAAGGCAATGATGGAAGATATCGCGATCTTGACCGGTGCGGATCCTATCTTTAAAGACCTTGGTATCGATCTTGAAAGCGTTGGCATCAATCAGCTTGGTCAGGCCAAGAAGATCACCATCGATAACGACTGCACGATCATCGTAGAAGGTGCAGGAGCAGAAAAGGGTATTCAGGGCAGGATCAAACAGATCAAGAACGAGATCGACAACTCAACGAGCGATTATGATAAAGAGAAACTTCAGGAACGGCTTGCCAAGCTTACCGGCGGAGTGGCCCAGATCAACGTAGGGGCTGCAAGCGAGGCAGAACTGAAAGAAAAGAAAGCACGCATCGAAGATGCACTGCACGCGACACGAGCAGCTATCGAAGAAGGTATCGTCCCGGGCGGCGGGGTTGCACTGGTTAGATGTGCAGCAGATGTCAACGCCCTGAAACTTAAAGGCGACGAGGCAACGGGAGCGGCGATCGTAGCACACGCATTGAAAGCTCCGTGTCACTGCATCGCAACTAACGCAGGTGAGGTCGGTAACCTTATCGTTAATAAGGTCGCCGAGGGCAAAGGCGGATTTGGGTTTAACGCTGACAAAGATAAGTTCGAGGACCTGACGGCGGCTGGTGTTATCGACCCGGTCAAAGTAACGCGTATCGCATTGCAGAACAGTGCATCTGTTGCAGGACTTCTGCTGACAACTGACTGTGTTGTATCCGATCAGCCAAGCGACGAGCCGGCAGGCGGAATGCCTGGCGGGATGCCTCCTGGAATGGGCGGCGGAATGGGCGGCATGGGCGGCGGCATGCCTGGAATGGGCGGCATGGGCGGCATGGGCGGAATGCCTGGAATGATGTAGTCGAAAACCAATTAACAATTACGAATTACAAATTATTAATTAATGAAACGCCTTTGGCGATGCTTATTAAACAAAATTTAAAAGAAAACGGAGTAATGATATGAAGCTTAAACCTTTGGATGACAGAGTAGTGATCAAGCCTAACGAGGCAGAAGAAGTAACCGCAGGCGGGATCGTCCTGCCGGACAGTGCAAAAGAAAAACCCTTGATGGGTAAGATCGTTTCGGTAGGTTCCGGTAAGCTGCTGGAAAACGGGACCCGCGCCAAGCTTAGCGTTAAGAAGAACGACATTGTTCTGTTCGGTAAGTATGGCGGAAGCGACGTTGAGGTTGACGGCGTAGAGTACAAGATCATGCGTGAGAGCGAGATACTTGGAATAGTTGAAAAGTAAGCTGACTTAATGAATTTCCGCTGGACGGAAATGGAGGTTTTACAAAAATGGCAAAACAAATGATGTTCGAGGATGCAGCAAGAAGTCAGCTTAAAGACGGTTTGGGTCAGTTGGCCAGTGCTGTAAAGGTTACGATGGGGCCGACGGGCAAGAACGTGCTTTTGCAAAAGAGCTTCGGTTCGCCTAAGGTTACCAAAGACGGCGTTTCGGTAAGTAAAGAGATCGAGCTGCCTGACGCGTTTAAGAATATGGGCGCTAAGATGGTTAACCAGGTTGCAAGCAAGACGAGCGACATTGTGGGCGACGGGACGACGACGGCTACCGTACTTGCAGAGGCGATCTATGTTGACGGTTTGAAGTATGTAACTTCGGGAGTCAACCCGGTCGCAGTGCAAAGGGGTATCAACAAAGCAGCACAGGTTGTGGTTGACTTTATTGCAGAGACTTCCAAGCCTGTTAAAGATAACAAGGATATTGAAAAGGTTGCGACGATCAGCGCCAACAACAGTCCTGAGATCGGCAAGAAGCTTGCAGAAGCGATGAAGGCTGTGGGCAAAGAAGGTGTTGTCGAGGTCGAAGAAGGTCAGGGACTTGAGACAGAGCTTAGCGTTGTCGAAGGTATGCAGTTCGATAAGGGTTATATCAGCCCTTACTTTATGACCGATGCAAATTCGATGGAAGCAGTTTTCGAGGATGCTTATATCCTGCTGCACGAAAAGAAAGTTTCTAACATTCGCGAGCTTGTTCCGCTGCTGGAAAAAGTCGCACAGGTTGGTAAAGCCTTAGTCATCGTTGCAGAGGACGTTGAAGGTGAAGCATTAACGGCTTTGGTTATCAACCGGCTTCAGGGTGTTTTGAAAATATGTGCTGTTAAGTCGCCGGGTTTTGGTGACAGGCGTAAGGCTATGATGGGTGACCTTGCGGTGCTTACCGGCGGAGAAGTTATTACCGAGGACCTTGGCATTAAGCTTGAGACAGTAGAGCTTGCTCAGCTTGGAAGTGCCAAAAAGATCATCATCGGCAAAGATGACACGACGATCATCGAAGGTGCGGGCAAAAAGAAAGAAGTTAAAACCCGCTGTGACCAGATCCGGAACCAGATGGAAAAGACGACGAGCAGCTATGACAAAGAAAAACTTCAGGAAAGACTCGCCAAGCTTACCGGCGGGGTCGCTATCGTAAAGGCAGGGGCACCAACCGAAGCTGAGATGAAGGAAAAGAAGGACCTGCTGGACGATGCGTTCCATGCAACGAAAGCAGCAGTCGAAGAAGGAATTATCGCCGGCGGCGGAACTATCTTCCTTCGTGCGATACCCGAAGTCGTAAAGGCACGTAGTAAGGCTAAGGGCGACGAGAAAATCGGTTACGATATTCTGAGTAAGGCTCTTAAAGCACCTACCAGACAAATCGTCGATAACGGCGGCGGTGAAGGTGAAGTTATCGTCGAGCAGCTTATGGAAAAGAGCGGCAATATCGGGTTCGATGCCAATAAGGGCGAATTCGTCGATATGCTCAAGGCAGGTATCATCGATCCTGCGAAGGTTGCACGGATAGCGTTGCAGAACGCAGCATCGGTTGCCGGTCTTATGCTAACGACAAACGTTGTTATCACCGACCTTAAAGACGACGATGCAGAGAACGCCGAAGTTGGTGCGATCGTTTAATTAATGTGTAGCGTAGGAAAGAAACCGCAGATTTCGCGGATTACACGGATTTTAAAAAAGATAAAGAGGAATGTCGCCTACGGCGACGCTGATCTGCGGATCCCTCGACTTCGCTCGGGATGACAGTGTGGGTCAAGTTTTAATTGTAGTTAAAGTTTAAATGTTCGGCGGGCGGCAGGGATGCTTTCCGTCGGACTTTGTTTTTTCAAAAGGCTTCTTTTAGATGGCTAAACGAGATTACTATGAGGTTCTTGGGGTTGGCAAAGGCGCCTCCGCGGACGATATAAAGAAATCTTATCGCCGGATGGCGATGAAGCATCATCCCGATAAGAACCCTGACAATAAAGAAGCTGAAGATAAGTTCAAAGAGTGCGCGGAAGCTTACGAGGTGCTCAGCAACACCGAGAAACGTCAGATGTACGACAGGTACGGTCATGACGGACTTCGCGGGATGGGTATGCACGATTACTCGCATATGAAGTGGCAGGACATCGGAAGTATATTCGAAGATGTTTTTGGCGGTTTTGGCGGTGGCGGGTTTAGCGATATATTCGGGGGCGGACGAACGACAAGTCGCGGCGGACGCCGCAGGCCCTCGCGTGGGTATGACCTTGAAACGACGGTCGAACTTTCACTGGAAGAGATCGCAGGCGGAGCGAAAAAGACTATTGAGTTTACACGTCAGGATACTTGTGAGAGCTGTAACGGCGCCGGAAGTGCTAAAGGCAAGGCGCCTGGGAGATGCTCGCAGTGTAAAGGCAGCGGACAGGTGCAGGCGGCGGGGCTTGGCGGGCTGTTCCAGATGGTTTCGACGTGCCAGCGGTGCGGAGGGACGGGGCAGGTTATAACCGATCCCTGCCGGAAGTGCAGGGGAACCGGTACGGTAGCGAAAAAACGGACGGTGGAAATAAAAATACCGGCAGGTGTGCACGAGGGACAGGGGATACGAGTATCGAGCGAAGGTGAGCCGGGCAGAGGGGGCGGGCCCCGAGGCGACTTGTATTGCTATGTACGTGTGAAAGCGCATCCGTTCCTTATGCGGGACGGCAATAACCTGGTCGCGACGGTGCCGATAAGCTATACGCAAGCGGCGCTGGGGGCGATGGTCGAAGTGCCGACGCTTGACGGAACAAGACAGCTAAAAGTTCCGTCGGGGACGCAGCACGGAAGCGTGTTCCGGATAAAGGGAGAGGGATTAAAGGATCTGCGTTCGGGGCGAAAAGGCGACGAACTGGTGCAGGTGCATATAGAAGTGCCGCGGAAACTTTCGCAGCAACAGGAAAAACTGATACGGGCGCTGGCGGAAGTTGAAGACAAAAAACACATGCCGGAGAGCAAAAGCTTTTTTGAAAAATTGAAGAAACAGTTTGGTAACTAAAATTAAAAATCAAATATAAAAATGAAAAATTGAGGACTCGCCTTCGGCGATGCTGTTTTATGGAATAACCGCATGGGCAAACAAGTTGTCCATCCTACAAGGTAATTAACAATGGGTAAAGACAAGAAAGAAAAAAAGGCTAAGCTGACTGACGAGCAGAAGCTTATTGCTGCCCTTGAGGTTGAAAAGATCGAGCTTACCGAGAAACTTCTGCGGATAGGTGCGGACTATGCAAACTATCAGAAACGGATGCCGAGGCAGATAGCCGAGTCGATAGAGTATGAACGTAAGTCCATTATTCGGTCGCTTCTGCCGGGTTTGGATAATATGTCGCATGCGCTGGCAGGGGCGGAAAACGCCGATGGACCAGAGGCGATCGACGGGATCGTAAAGGGCGTAAAGCTTGTGTTCGAGCATATCCTTGACGGGCTAAAGGCACACGGCGTCGAAAAGATCGAAGCAGAAGGGGCACAGTTCGATCCGTCGAGGCATGAAGCGATGCAGATGCGGACCGAGGAGGATAAGCCGGACAACACGGTGCTGGAAGTTTTTCAGGATGGGTATATGATCAACGATCAGGTATTGCGTCCCAGCAAGGTTATCGTAAATAAGTGGCCGGTGAAGGAAGAGCCTAAGCAGGAGGCAGCAGAAGAGGCTGTCGAAGATACGCAAAAAGAAAAGACAGACGAGGGCGACGAATAATGCCAACGTATGATTATCTGTGCAGCGGGTGCGGTCATGCGTTCGAGAAGTTCCAATCGATAACAGCCAGCCCGTCAAAGAAGTGCCCGGAGTGTAAGAAGATGAAACTGCAACGACTGATCGGAGCAGGCGCCGGAGTTATCTTTAAAGGGTCGGGTTTCTACGAGACGGACTACCGGTCGAAAACCTATACCGATGCAAAAACCAAGGCGGAGACCAAGCCAAAAGAGACCGAGAAGAAAACCGACAAACCTAAGGCTGAGAAAAAAAAGAGCGAGAGCAAGAAAAGCTCAAAGCCGACAAACAAGAAAAAATAGCACTTCCTAAATGCTTCTTCCGCCGTCAATGTTTATTGTCTGGCCCGTTGTGTAGTCATTTTCTATGAGGAACAGAATTGCTGAGGTTATTTCTTCGCCGGTGCCCGCTCTTTTTAGCGGGACGAAGTTAACCTGTCTTGGTTTCTGGTCGTCTGCGAAATCTTTTGGCCAGGTTATGATACCGGGGGCGATGGCGTTAACACAAACATTGGGGGCGAGCTCTTTTGCCATCGATTTTGTAGCGGCTAACAGCCCTGCTTTTGACGCACAATAAACTGCGTAGTTTGCCCACGGCCTTTGTGCGCCGACGTCAACTAAGTTGATAATCTTGCCGATGAGCTCGCCCTGGTTTGGGGTTGGGATGTTTTCGACGAAAAGTTTGCTTAGCATTATCGGTGCGGTGAGGTTCATCGATAAAACGCCGGTAGCGTTTTCAAAAGTTACTTTGGATAGCGGTTGTTTTGAAAAGACGGCGGCGGAGTTAATGAGAATCCGGGGCTGTCCCAGATCAGTTTCGAAGAGCAAATGTAACTCCGTAGGGTCGGTAAGGTCGGCTCTTACGGCGATGGCGTTGCGGCCGAGTGAGTCTATTTTTTTTACGAGTTCGTCGGCATAAGCTTCGTTGCTGTGGTAGTGGCAGATGCAATCACAGCCTGCACCGGCCAGGGCCAGTGCGATGGCAGAACCTAATCGGCCCGTGGCGCCTGTTATTAAAGCTGTAGTCCCGTTTGTGTCCATAAATACAATGTACGCAAAGATCGCAGAAATGGCAAGTTAATTTGCTTGATGGAACAGATTGAATTGATATAATCTGGAATTATACGAAAAAGGAGCTTCTATGGGATTACTGAATGTAAATATCGATCATGTTGCGACGATCCGTCAGGCACGGCGGACCGATGAGCCGGACCCTGTTTGGGCGGCGGTGCAGTGTGAGCTGGCAGGCGCCAACGGGATAACGGTGCATCTGCGTCAGGATCGGCGGCATATATGCGATCGCGACGTGACGGTCCTTAAGGAAACGGTTGCCAGCAAGCTTAATCTTGAGATGTGTATGGCAGAGCCTATCGTTAAGATAGCCGAAAAACTTCGCCCCGATCAGGTTACACTGGTGCCGGAAAAACGTGCCGAGCTTACGACCGAGGGCGGGCTTGACTGCGTTAAGCATCAAAAGAGATTGGCATCGATCGTTAAACGTTTGCAGAAAAAAGGCATACTGGTCAGCACGTTTATTACGCCGGACGCCGAGCAGATAATCGCCTCGACGGATGCCGGGTGCGACGCGGTGGAACTGCATACGGGGATGTATGCCAACGCCAGGACGGACAAGGCGATCGAGAAACGGCTTAACGAACTTCGTGACGGACGCGATGTTGCGATGGCCAGCGGGCTTATCGTTCATGCGGGGCACGGGCTTACGTATCGAAACATCGGACCGGTAGCAGCGATCGAGGGGATCTGCGAATTTAATATCGGTCACAGCATCGTATCGCGAGCAGTGCTTGTCGGGATGCGGGAAGCGACCGAAGAAATGATCGGACTTATCGAAAGTGCGGGTTTTTAATATTGGAGAAACGAAATGTATAGCGGATCACTGGTAGCTTTGATAACGCCCTTCCATGAAGGGAAAGTGGATTACAAAACGATCGATGAGCTTGTGCGGTTTCATCTTGATAACGGAACCGACGGTATCGTTCCGGTTGGGACCACCGGCGAGTGTCCGACGCTTAGCCATGATGAGCATAAAAAAGTTGTCGAGCGAGTGGTAAAAGCTGTAAGAGGTAAAATACCAGTTATCGCCGGTGCAGGATCGAACAGCACCGCAGAGGCTATCGAGCTTGCGGCGTTTGCGAAAAAGATCGGCGCCGATGCGACACTGCAGGTTGCCCCCTACTACAATAAGCCTACACAGGAAGGGTTTTATCGGCACTTTAAAGCGATCGCAGAGGAAGTTAATCTGCCGATAGTGCTTTACAATATACCAGGCAGGTGCGGCGGCAGCGGGATAGCGCCTGAAACAGTGGCAAGACTTTCCGAACTGGAAAACATCGTCGCGATCAAAGAGGCGTCCGGCAGCCTTGACCAGGCGAGCCAGATAGCTGCGCGGTGCGATCTTACAATACTGTCCGGTGACGATTCGCTGACGCTTCCGCTGGCCTCGGTCGGCGGTAAGGGTGTTATCAGCGT
>JAGLHQ010000094.1 GCA_023143375.1 Planctomycetota bacterium | reverse complement strand
AAGGCGATGACGGACCTTATCCTTGAAGGCGACCTCCAGGCGGCGAGGAAGTGGCACTATAAACTTCTGGAACTGTCCGGCAACCTGCTTTCTATGTCAACCAACCCGATACCGATCAAGGCGGCGATGGCGATGCTGAACATGTCGTCCGATGAGGTACGGCTGCCAATGACGGAACTGGAAGAAAGCAAAAAAGTAAAGCTTAAAAAAATCCTCGGCGACTATGGTTTGCTTTAAATAGTGATTCGTGACTCGTGACTCGTGTCGGCTTTGCCGGTACCAGCCTATGGCTGGTTTGGGATTTTAGAAACCGCGGATTTCGCGGATTATTATTTCAGCTTGCGCCGATTAAAAGGTTTTCTTTGGCCACAGAGAGCACAGAGGCACCTAAGGCATAAATTCACAAAGAAAAGCAGAAGAATGAAAGGGTAAAGATGTTAAACAAAAGGTGGCGATTGCGTCTACTGCTTCCTGTTCTTTTGCTTATCCTTTCATTATTATTGTTTAGAGCCTTTTTTTATATTCCTGTGCCCGGTTTTGATCCTGAAAAGATTGAAAGAGCCTCTAGCCACAAAATAGAAAACACCGTTGGGCCGCGTATTGTCGATTCGCTGGATGTTGGTCAGGTTGTTTCGTCATTTCCTGTTGGGTATAAGTTGATGACCGTTGGCAGACGTCAATACGTAGCATACTATGACGTCAACCGTCAGATGACGATCGCTTACAGGGACGTTGAGTCAAGGAAGTGGAAATACAAAAAGCTTGACGAAAAAGTCAAATGGGACAGCCATAACTACATTACCATAATCGCAGACAAAAAAGGGTATCTGCATGTTAGCGGCAACATGCACTGCGTCCCGCTCGTCTATTTCCGAAGCACTCGGCCTTGGGATATATCGAGCCTTGAGCGGGTCAATACGATGGTTGGCAAACAAGAAAAACGTGTAACGTATCCTGCTTTTATGCGCGGGCCGGGGAAATTTAAGGTCCGGGAAATTTAAGGTCCGCGGTACAATTACGATAAAATAGGTAATTTACGCCTCAGGCAATCAGCCCCTCTCATGCCGCAAAAAAAGTTAGCTAAATATCCAACTTTCTCCTTGTATCCCATAAATTTTATGGTATAATACAGTCCGACCAAGCACGGTCAAGACAGGTCAGCAGACCAAGGAGATCGTATCTCGCCAGCAGGCAGAAAACCCTGTTCAGCCGGAGGCTGAAAGACGCAGCATGCGTCACGAATCACGAGTCACGATTCACGAGTCACGATTCCAGGCAGTTCTTTAAAATCTAAATATCGCCTTTTCTCTGCGGCGCAAGTTTTTTTGTAGGGTGTGCTTTAGCACACGCGGAATCTCAGCGTCCTCAGCGTTCTCCGCAGTGAAAAAAAACAAAATAATGAGTACTGGAGCTTAAAGCCAAAAAGGTAAATTAT
>JAGLHQ010000093.1 GCA_023143375.1 Planctomycetota bacterium | reverse complement strand
TAACAATGAATTAAGGAGATAGCCAGAAAACGCCAAAAAAAACAAACCCAATTCGACACTGAAAGTGTCGTCCTGAACGTAACGAAGTGAAGCCGAAGGATCTGCTGATTAGCCCGCGAAGCGGACTCCACGCAGTTATAAAAAGCGGAACAACAAAAAACAAGATATGTATGGAAAAATGGCAAGATAGAAAAAGTCTCAGATTAGTTTTTGAATAAAGGATAGCTGAATATGGATAATACGATAAGTAGACGCAAATTTGTTAAAAGTGTTGGTGCCGGTGTTGGAATGCTGCTTATGGGTGGGTGCAATAATTCTGCTAAGTGGTTCGGTGCGAATGACAAACCTAACTTTATTATTATCATGGCTGACGATCTTGGGTATGGGGATCTCGGGTGTTATGGTAATACGAAGATACGTACGCCTAACATCGATGCGATGGCAGCCGGCGGGATGCGGCTTACGGATTATCACTCTAACGGTGCGGTTTGCAGCCCGACGCGGGCAGCGTTGCTAACGGGACGGTATCAGCAGCGATGCGGGATAAACGGCGTGGTGACCGCTAAGAATCATCGCGAAACAGGGATGCCGCTTAGCGAAGTTACTTTTGCCGAAGTACTGAAGCAAAAGGACTATGCGACGGGATTGTTCGGTAAATGGCATGTTGGCTACCCAGCCGAGTTTAACCCGATCAAGCAGGGGTTCGACGAGTTCGCGGGGTTTGTAAGCGGCAATGTCGATTACCAATCGCATGTCGACCAGGAAGGATATGCGGACTGGTGGAAAGGTGAAAAGCTTGCCGATGAAAATGGATATACGACGGATCTGATAACAAAATACGGCGAGAGGTTTATTGAGAAACATCGCGCCGAAGCGTTCTGTCTCTATCTTGCGCATGAGGCGCCGCACTATCCTTATCAAGGACCAGATGACAGCCCGGAGAGGGAAGTCGGCAACGCTCACGCTTTTAAGAAAAGGACGGATAAGAAAACGGCGTATAAAGAGATGATCGAGGCGATGGACGCAGGTATCGGAAAGATCGTTGAAAAAGTAAAACAAATGGGGATCGAAAAGAATACGCTGATATTTTTCTGCTCGGATAACGGACCGGCCGGGCCCGGTTCAAGCGGCGGACTGCGAGGGAAAAAAGGTTCGCTCTGGGAAGGCGGCCACAGGGTGCCGGCGATCGCTTATTGGCCGGGCAGGATCACAGCGGGCAGTGACAGCTACGAAACTATCATGGGGATGGATTTGCTGCCAACGATGGCGGCGATGGCTGGGGCAAAAATTCCAAAGCAAGCACAGCCTGACGGGACAGATGTTAGCGACGTAATGCTGAACAACGCAAAACTTGAGCAACGGACATTGTTCTGGCAACATCGAGATCAAAAGGCGGTACGTCATGGTAAGTGGAAACTGGTTGTTCAAAAGAACAAGACGCGGTTGTTCGATCTTGCCAGTGACCTTGCGGAAAAGAACGATCTTGCGACAACCGAAAAAGCAGTCACAGCCAAGATGGTTAAGCTATTGAGCCAATGGCATAAAGAGGTCTGGGACGGAGTCGAGAAGCGGTCCTAGTTTCGGCGTGTGCTAAAGCGCACCCTGCGGTCATTCTTCTATTATCTGTTTGTTTATTATGTACCACTGCTGCGTTTTTTTGTAGAGGTCTATGAATGTTTCTACCATTTTGCTTACTGAGTGTCCCTTTGCCAGTTTCCGTTGCGCTCGTTGTGCGATTTGCTTTGCGAATTCTTTTTTATCAAGCAGCTTTTGTAGTGTTGTATATATTGCCAGTTCGTCGGTTCTATCAAACAGTACGGCGGTTTGATCCTCTATCAAAATGTCCTCTATCGTTTCCTGCGATGCGGCGACGGCCATTCCTGCACCTATTGCTTCGAGCAGATATGTGTTGAATTTTTTTGACGCGAAGGGATCGATGTAAATGTCGGCGCTTGAGAAAACGGCTTCGATCGGATCAATGTAAGGAACGACGGTTACGACCTGGTTTAGGCCGAGTGCTTTTATTAGTCCGTGTATGCCTCTTTCTGCAGGGCCTTCACCGATGATAGCATAAACGAATTCGTAACCGTCTATGGCAAGATGGCGAATAGCGCTTAGTAGCGGTTCGTAATGGGCCACGGAGTCAAGGGCCTTGACGGTTATCAGGCTGGTGATTCTATCCGGTACCGAAAAGCAGGCACACTTATCGGCAACGAAAATGCCGACGTTGATCTGTTCGATGCGTTCGTTCATATTTTTGTATCTGTCGTCCAGATACTCGGCGATGGTTTGTGAAGATGCTATCATCGCTCCGCAATGATCGAAGGATACGGAATGTTTGAAGAAACCTCTTTCAGTAGAATTGAAACTTGCAACGTACGGAATAGAGAACTGCTCGGCGATCTGCTTTGTCAGCTTTAACTTGGAATCGCACAGGCAGTGCAGTATCGTCGGGTTGAACTTTGCAAGCCTGTCATAAAGGAACTTTCTGTTTTGAATCCAGAGGAGCGGTATGTTGAACATCGGATGCCTCATTAGCTCGACAGAGGGGCATATCACCGGGCTCGTAACCGAATCGGCTGGGCAGATAAGGGCCGATGGCATCGATTCTTCTGCAAGCCCCATGAGCAGGTGCTTTAACGGATCGGCAAATGATCTAAATGTATCGCTATCGACGAGCAAAACGGGCCTTACGGCCGGCGTTGCTGCTGATGCTGAGTTTGGTTGAAGCTCCGGCATATTTTTTTGGTCCTGAAATAAAATTCCTGAGTGCAAGACATTTTAGCCCAATTTGGTCAAAAACGCTAATAAAAACTGCCCTTAGACAGATATCTTCTTGATCCATTAGTTTTCTAAGCAAAGCGGGTTGTGATCGTAGATATTTGATGCCGGTTGAAGACCTGTTACGAGGGTATTAATCCAGTTCATAGCTCGGAGCCGGTAACAAATGCTTGTGAGTAGCTATCCTGCTTTAGCTTTAGAGCTAAAATCACATTTGTCTGTTAGTAATTGGAACCACAAACAGCGGAAAACAGGTGTATCTCACGGGCTTGCCGGCGTGTGCTACTCGATGGTTTTTAAGGCATCTGTAAGGTTTTCAAGCTGGCCCGTCTTGATGTGAAAACAGTGGGTATCTTCCGGAAATTTCCCGGAACGAACCTGCTTAACATATTCTGCAAAAGCTTCTGTGATCTGGGGTGCGAGCTGCGTGAAACTCTTTGCGAACTTTGGCGCTTTGTGATCTGTGAGAAGTCCGAGTACGTCAGGCGCTACGAGAATTTGCCCGTCACAATCCGGTCCCGATCCGCAACTAATGACGGGGACATCGACGCGATCGGTGATGATCTTTGCGACTTCTCTTACGATGCCTTCGAGCAGAAGCGTCGAAGCGCCGGCTTCTATACAATCGTCTGCGAGCCTTATAAGCTCGAATGCCATTTGTGCGGTTGTTCCTTCTGCTTTGAATTTCCCGAGCTTTCCGATGCTTTGGGGCCTTATGCCAATATGGCCCATAACAGCCATTCCGGCATCGCTAACGGCTTTTACGACATCGATGTATGGGCGGGTGACCTCGATCTTTATGATGTCCGCGGATGCCTCGGTGACGAATCGGCCCGCGTTGGCGACTGCCTGGGGAACCGTGAGCTGGTAGGAAAGAAACGGCATGTCGGCGACGAGACATACATCGGGAGCGGCACGTCTTACGGCAGCGGTAATGGCAACCATGAAATCCATTGTCGCAGGCAGCGTGGAGTCGTAGCCGAGCATAAGCTGTGCGGCCGAGTCCCCGACGAGGATCATCTCCATGCCTGAGGCGGCTACGAGCTTTGCGGTTGTATAGTCGTAGCAGCTTATCGCAGCGATCTTTCCAGCAGATCGCTTTGCTTCTATCAAATCTGATATTGTTATTTTAGCCGACATCTGTTTGCGTCCTATAAATCCCTGATTTAATTGCCCAATATACCCGAACAAATGATTATTATCAAGCGTAATGATATGTATAATGGCGGGGTTTCTAAAGGTTAAAAAAAATATTTTGGTCTTTTTGCAGATTTTCCTTTGACGCGCTTTCTAAAAAAGTTACTATTTGGGGGATTGTATTAAAGTTTCGCTATGATATTAACGATAAGTAGTAAGGCCAATGACGGTAATTTTTGGACGAAATTATAATTTTAGCTTTTCATCACCCTCCTCCGAAGCCAGATTCTGCTATGTAATGGGATCTGGCTTTTTTTGTGCGCGCTAAACATACGACTTTCCCTATCTATATTCACCATTACCCTATTGCTCCGGTCAGTTTTATGTAGCCCGAAGAAACTCAAAGCCTGACTGTTTCTGACTGAAAGTGTCAAACAATTGTTCAAACAAAATGACAACCTTGTTGGAACGATTCCAATTTCATTCTAATGAGAAGCGAAAACACACACCCGGAACCCTAAATTGCTGTCCATGTTGGTATGGGGGGTCCAATGGCGATAGGCAACACGAGATATGATAGTAGTGGCTGTGTACATGCCTCCACGAAGAACACGATTAATACCTGACAAAGGACCTGTTGGATTGTTTGTCACAGAAGTGCTGTAGTAGTTCTCATCATACCAGTCATTGCACCACTCTCTGACATTACCTCCCATATCATAAAGACCATATCCATTTGCCATATCTACGCCTGTCGGTATCTGTCCTCCATCATAGTAACCTACAGGACTCGTATACGGAAAAACCCCTGTTTCGTAAGGGTCACCAGATCCCCAGTAGTTAGCCATAGAGCCGGCTATGCTGTCACCCCATGGAAAGCGATAGTATGGGCTGTGATTTCCTCCGCGAGCGGCATATTCCCACTCTGCTTCTGTAGGCAGGCGGTAGCCGTTCTTAGTAAAATCGCATTCCCATGTGGAAACATCATAACAGCTTTCAAGTCCCTCTTGCTGGCTTTTCCAGTTGCAGTATGCCAACGCACCATCCCAGAAAACCATGAGTATAGGATGTTCTGACATGTCAGTTGTGCCGTCTTTAACGTTGACACTGAAAACGCTTCCCGAAAAGTTGATCTGGCTTATAGCATTAAAGTTGTGAAGAATGCAATAAGGGTAACTATTGCTATCATCATCTGCTGCATAAACAATATTACCATAAGCTACTTTTATTTGGGCAGGATAAGCGTTATTAAGATAATCGCAATACTGCTGATTCGTAATTTCATATTTGCTCATATAGAATGAGTCTAATGTTACGATGTGGACGGGCAAGGCGTCAGCTATTCCATCGTGGTGGTCACCCATTTCAAATGTACCTGCGGGAATATGAGCAAATTCATTTGGGTTAGGCCTAGGCCATAACCAATTAGCCGACAGAACAGCAAAATCCAATCCATCAATAAACCCATCATTGGGGTTTGATATATCGCATGCTGGATTCCAGTTAACGGTTGGGGTATCGTCACTGCACCAAGCAGCAACAAAGATTGTTAAGTCTGTAAAATCAACAACTCCACTGCTGTCTATATCTGCGGGGTTAGCCTGCAACCAACCACAACCAACAATGACCACTCCCATGATTAGAATGACAATATGTTTTTGCATGACTCTCTCCCAAAAGTACAGACATAACCCGCATATAGAAAGGCAATAGCATGAAATGAAAGTTTCCAAGCCTCCTCACACTATCCTCCAATACCACAAGTTTAGAGTAATCGACCACTTGTGTCAACAATTTTTTAGGGAATCTTTAGAAAAATGATAAATGGTAATCTTAGGCAAGTAGAGAGTAGACCGCAGGAGAGGTGTTCGGCAGTCTAAGCTTGCATACTATACATGCAAAGTCGTCCTTTTCTCCTTTCTACCCACTCCTGCTCTATTTTTCAGGCAAAGCCTGAAAAATCGGGGCGACAGGACTCGAACCTGCGACCTCATGACCCCCAGTCATGCGCGCTAGCCAAACTGCGCCACGCCCCGAAAACCGGATTCTACCACCCTCCCATAGTCTTTACAAGATAATTATTCTCGCTTCTGAAATCCAAAAGGGGTTTTTTGGTACTAATGCAACACTGGCTAATTGACGATAAAATACTGTAAGGAGTTCAATCTTAAGGATTTTTAACTTTATGATAGATGAAGCGATCTTAAAAAACAGTCTGTGGGAAAGCACGATCGAAGCGTTTAAAACGATGGTTATGCTGCCAATTTCGAAATCCGAAACCCCTGCACAAATAGATCAGAGCGTCTCTTTTTCAGGATCTATAACATTTATGGGCCCTCTGGAAGGAGCCCTTTTATTACAGTCTGACATCGAAAGCATCAAGAAAATCACACGAAGCATGCTTGAAATGGAAGACTCCGAAGCAGTAGGCGATCCAGACGCTAAAGATACGCTTGGCGAGATAATAAACCTTGTTCTTGGCGGATTTAAATCGCGTATGGCCCCGAAAATAGGCGACATCGACATCTCGGTTCCCACCGTCGTGGTAGGCTCAAGTGTTCGTCCGACTTGTGGAAAAGGAACAAAAATAATCGCCCTAAGCGCCGGCGGAGCCGATTATAAGATCAAATTGAGCATCGTTTACAAAGAAGCTGCTTAGATCAGAAAATATATCTATTATTTTCCGAGAAAATTGAACACACCTGCCGGTATATTCAGCCCTTTTCCGGTTACATCTGCGAAAGCCTGGCTTTATCTTTTGTTGTTCTTTTGTGCCATTGCTCTTTCGAATTTTCCGAAGACCATTCTTCCTGCCGAAGTTTGCAGTGCGCTTGTAACTGTCAGCACGATCTGCTCTCCGATCCTGTTTCGTGCGTCTTCTACAACGACCATTGTTCCGTCGTCGAGGTATCCGATCCCCTGCTGTGATTCTTCGCCGGGCTTTATGATCCTTATCTGCATCTGCTCGCCTGGGAGAACAACGGTCTTAAGTGCGTTTGCCAGGTCGTTTATGTTAATGACGTCTACGCCTCTTAGCTGTGCGACCTTGTTTAAATTGTAGTCGTTTGTGACGAGTCGTCCGTCGCAGTTCTTTGAGAATGCTACGAGTTTGTGGTCAACATCTGCTTTTGCCTCAAGTCCCGGCGGGGGCGTATCGTCTATCAGGACCTCAACAGCAGAGCTTGTTTGCAGCTTGTTTAGCATGTCTAGCCCGCGGCGTCCCCTGTTACGTTTGATCTTATCCGCGGAATCAGCGATAAGCTGGAGCTCGTTGAGCACAAAACGCGGTACGATCAAAGGTGCATCGAAAAGCTTTGTCTGTGCGATGTCAGCGATCCGTCCGTCAATGATGACGGAGGTATCGAGGACCAGCGGGCGAAGGCCCTTTGTCTGTCGCTGGAACTCAACGTAAGGTATTACGAAGCGAACGTCGTCCTTTGTCTGTATAACAAGGCTTATTACAAGATAGCAAACACAAACTCCAAGAATCGATTTAAAGGTCTGAAAAGCCTCGGCATCCATTTTAAAATAGAAAACGTTTACCATTTCCATGACCGGGGCAAGGGCCAGGCTGATAAGAACACCTACCAGCAGTCCGAAGAATACTCCGGCAAGAGCGTTAAGCGATTTTTTCGGCGTTAACCAATCAATCGCAATTACCAGGCACGCTACTCCCAAACCAACGATCACCCTGATTATAACAGCGTCGATCTCCGGTTCGGTAAGTGTAGGGGTTATAAAGATACTGACGAACAGCAGTGCGGCAATAACAATAATAAACAACGCGCGGATAAAATATAAAAGCATGGATGAAGCCTCCTAATAAAAAAGATAATATAAAATGATATAAAACTGCCTTTAGGCAGGTAACCTCTCGATCCAGTTAGTTGTCTGAGCCAAACACAGCTCAAAGATCGAACTATTTTCGCAATATAAAAGTTATAAAACTAATTTTCAATATGTCAATAAACCAAATAATAGCAGTGAATTATATCTGATTATTCTTCATAGCACAACAACGTATTTCGGCTATGTGTTAAAACAATATACCAACCCGATACTTATTCTTTATCGGCATATAGCATCCCGGTCTTTTGTCAAACCTACAGAGAGTTGTAGAGCCTGAAATTTATTCCTTTTATCGGACCAGAGCTTTTTTTTAAAAAAAAAACCGACTAATTAACGGATTATCCGGTTAAATTCAGGGGTTTTTGCACATCCTGCCTATATAGATTAAGAACGAGCTGTCGCATGTCGATGAACCCGGTATCGTGTGACTTTGACTATGATTACGCACTTATGCAAAAATAAATGAAATTTAAACCGATAAAATCTAAGTTTTTCAAAGCATTGGCTATCGCATCTTGCGTAACAGCGATATTTGTGTGCGTATGCTTTTTTGCATGGCTTAACATTAAGAACTTTGAAAATGTGATGGTTACGCAGATTCAGCAGCATCTGTCTAATATTGCCCAAAGTGAAAGCCAAAGCCTTGAAGAGATGTTCCGCAATCTGCAAAACAAGTTGCAGATGCTTTCCAAGGATCCGCGTATACAGCAGGCAATTATCGACCACGATCCTTCCTTGACAAACTACGGTCCTGAAGGTGATTCCCCCAGCGAAGCACTTTTCGAGCAGTTGAGTGTTGAGATCGATAACCTTTATCGTCTTGACGCAAGGGGCTTTATCCAAAACCGAATCCCGTATAAAGCCTACAGGGTGGGCGTAGATTTTTCACAGAAGCCCGGCATTAAATATGTATTGGAAAATCATGTTCCATATATAAGCGATGTATTCACGGCTGGTTCCGGCAGGCATTGTATGTCAGTATGCAGCCCTGTTTTTCAGGAAAAGAAACTTCTCGGCATTATCCGTACGATCATTTACCTTGATAATATTCAGAAAATGGTCGATCATATCAGGCTTGGCAAAAACGGGTATGCGTGGATACTAAGTCATAGCGGCAACATAATAAGCCATCGTAACAAGGAAATTGTGGGCAAAAACATTTTCGCTCTCACTGGATGTGCAAAAAATGGTATAAAGCCGGCAAATATTATATTCAAAAGCATGACTAAGGGAGATTGCGGAACGGACACTTTTGTTTGCAGTGAATTTTCTACAGATAAAACGATCATGGCCTGGGCCCCGATAATATTAGGTAACGAACACTGGTCCATCGGAGTGTATACGGATTACAAAGACATCGCCTCACCGATCAATGCACACTCGCGTAATATATTCCTTGGTATAGGAATATGCCTTTGTTTATTAACAGCAACGTCAATAGCGTATTACAGAGTATCGAAAAAGAAAACCCATCTGGAAGCCCAGATGGCGATCAGCAGAGTTAACGACGAATTGCAACTGACGTCTATCGAGCGCGAGGATCTATCACGTGAACTTGGCAACAGCAAGAAGATGCTGGATATTGTGATCTCAAATGTTCCGCTTTGCATATTATGGAAAGACACCGAATCGGTATATCGGGGCTGCAATAAACGCTTTGCACAAGAGGTCGGTATTTACGATCCGAAGAAACTGATCGGCAAAACCGATCGTGATTTTCACTGGAAACGGGACGAGGTCGAAACCTTCAGCAAACTGGACAAGGAAGTAATGAAATCCGGTATACCTATTTTGAACGCCGAGAACACTGCGACACTTTCTGACGGCAGTTGCAGGACCACGCTGAGCAACCGGATACCTCTACATAATATAAAAGGGGAGATCACCGGTATTCTTGTTGTCTATACCGATATAACAGAGACTAAAAATGTTCAGGCAAGGTTCGCTACGGAAAGCCAAAAGGTACATGATATTATCTCGAGCATCGATGACGGTTTTGTCGTAGTCGACGATACAGGCAAGATCGTAGAGGTTAATTCATATTTTGCAAAGCTGTCAGGCAATGAAACTGGCCAACTTAAAACGAAAACCCTGAGAAGTATTAACAACAAGGCGTTTGGCGACCAATTGCAAAGATGGTTTGAAAGCTATCGCGTGGATAACAAAAACTGGTGTTTTGAATACGACATAAACAACAGAAAACACGAAGTTAAGCTATCGTCAGTTAGCAAAGATGGCGATGAATCGCTGGTCGTAATACAGGTAGTCGATATAAGCAGGTTCCTTGACATAAGGAAGGATGCAGAGGAAGCTTTGTCAAAGATCAGTCACGATCTTCGTACTCCGATAAGCAGCATAACGGGATTTGCCGAGTTACTTCAACAGGAAAAACTGACCGAAGATCAGATGGAATTCGTAAACACAATACATGCGAGCTCAAATAATCTTCTGGATATAATAACAAAGATCATTAAGGAAGCGGGCCTGGACATCGAGGACAGCGAGCCGCAACATTTTGATGTTGACAACAGCGAAGAGCCCGCCGCTGAGCAAGCAGACGCGGAACCGGAAAAACCTTCGCAAACGAAAAGTACTGACGTTGAGGCAAAAGATGTTTACCACATTCTGCTGGTTGACGATGTCGAAGAGAACAGGATGCTTGCCGAGGTAATGCTTAAAGGATCGAACTACCGGATAACGTCTTGTGTCAACGGTTTGGAAGCGGTGGAACATGCTGCCAAGACAGAGTTCGATCTCATCTTAATGGATATACAGATGCCTCAGATGGACGGATACGAGGCAACAAGAGCGATCCGCACAAAGAGTAAGAACCGGAAAACGGCGATCATAGCGATGACGGCATCGACAGCTAAAGGTGACGAACTGAAATGCCTTGAGGTTGGATGCGATGACTTCATCTATAAACCGGTCACCAAAGAAATACTTTTACGTAAGATATGCAGGTTCACAGAGCAGGGCAAACAACTTGAAACAGCCGAAAAAGGCGGGGATATCACATCGTTTTTGGCAGAGAATCCTGACTATACAAAATTGATCGAGACTTTTGTGGGCAACCTTCCGGGCAGAATAGAAGAAATGCAAAACTCGCTCGACGAAAACAATCTTCAGGATCTTGCCTTTAAGATCCACGCGTTAAAAGGTCTTGGCGGATTTGCAGGATTCCCGATCTTTACTGAAAAGGCCAAAAACATCGAGCAAATGATCAACGACTGTCAGGTTGACAAGATACAGGAACAGATAGACGAGCTTGCACGGCTTTGCCGCAGGACACGCCTAAAAGGCCCCTTAAAATAAACAGAACTTGCAAGACATTTAAAGGCACACCGAAACGATAATGGCTACCGAACGTAACGGCTGATGACTTCGTCCGCCATTTGACGCCATGCGTCCTTGCCTTTGCGGATAAAGATGTCAAAAGATTCGTCTTTTACCAGTTCCTGTAAGGCAGGTTTTCTGTCTTCGGGCGGGAGTTTTTCGATAACTTTTTTTCTTATCGAGCCAAGCTCTTCGACGAAACAGCCGTGGTCGGCGGTAAACATTTCTTCGAGCTTTCTTCTGACGTATCCTGCGTACGCAGGGCTTTGTCCGTCGGTGCCTATCGCGATTTGCAGGCTCCCTCTGGTGACCAGTGCAGGAACATAGAAATCGCAAAGATCGGGAACATCGACGATGTTACAAAGAACGCCAAGAGCGTGACAATCGTCATAAATTTCTTGATTCAGCTTAATATTACTGGTCGATGCTATAGCAATGACCATCCCTTCAAGGTGCTGGTTTGAGTATCTTTCTATTCGGAGCTGATAGTCGAGCCCGGCACAATACTCCTGGAAATCGCCCTGAACCTCTTTGGTGATAACCGTAACATTAGCACCTGCATCGCACAACGATCTAACCTTTCTCGCACCGACGGTTCCGGCACCGATAACGACCGCCTGCCTGCCCCCAAGCTCGAGATATAATGGATACTTTGCCATGAACCGCAATTATAACAACAATACGCACAAACGACCAACAATTAAATCGTTGCACACCCAAAATGTTCTTGCCATAGCCGTTTTATCCAATGTATAGTATAGCATCTAATTTCAAGATCATTTAACGGAGAATAACATGACAGGGATAATGGGAAATACATTAGCAACAGCCGATTCATGGTACGACATTATAAACTACCAACTCGTCCGGGGAAATAGCATATGGCGTTTTGCCCTGGTGCTGGCGGTAATATTGATAACGATGGTCGTCGGCAAGATCGTTCAATACGCCATAAATGGCTTCGCAGACAAACGGGAAAAAAAGGTGGGCCCAACAGGTGTAACCTCAACCCTGAAAGCACTGACCAAACCGATCTACGTCGGAATATTTGCTATGGGCCTCAAACTGTGCATGTCCTTCCTACATTTCAGTGACGTAGACGGAATCCCTACGAAGATAGTCGCCAGTTGGTCAAAGATCGCTGAGATCGTGGGAGCCATCGCCGTCGTTTACGCCTTGTACTGCCTCGTCGAGGTTATAGAATATTACCTCGGCAAGTTGGTCAGCAAAACCGAAACAAAGCTTGACGATATGCTGGTTCCGATCATGCGCAAGTCCATCAGAATAACGATCGCGATAATCGGAGCATTGTATATAGCTCAGTTTGTTGTAAAAGCCGAAACGCTGAAAAGCGTTTTCTTAGGTGCCGGTATCGGCGGTATCGCCATCGCCATGGCAGCCAAGGACACAATAGCCAACTTCTTCGGTTCGATCACCATCTTCACGGATCACCCCTTCCAGATCGACGAACTTATCAGGGTAAACGGACACCTCGGCGTTGTTAAAGAGGTCGGCTTTAGAAGCACACGCATCCAAACCCTTGAAGGGAATCTGATAACAATACCGAACAACACCATGGCAAACACGGACATCGAAAACGTTAGCAAACGGCCATACATACGCAGAACATCTAACCTGACGATAACTTATGATTCCGGCTGTGATAAAACGAAAAAGGCCGTCGAGATCGTAAAGGATGTACTTGCAAATACGCCGGAGGTAAATCTGGCAGCCTCAAATCCGCCGCGGGTGTATTTCAGCGACTTTAATGACTGGTCGCTAAATATCTACATGACCTATTGGGTAGTCCCAGCCGATTTCTGGGTGTATAACGAGGTCAACGAGAAAGTGAATTTCGAATTAATGAAACGATTCAAAGCAGAAGGCATCGAGTTCGCATTCCCGACACAAACAATTTACACCAAAAAGGACGACAATCCATCATAAGTAAACCCCGATAGCAAGGTGCCACGGCCAAGCTCTGCTTGGCCGTGTTGTCACGTTAACGACTTGTCACTCCCGCCACGGGTGGCAGCGTTTTGCGCAGCAAAGCGATGAAAGTATTACATAAACTCTAAGAGTCGAGTGCCGCAGTCAAGCTTTACCTGCCGTGATAACCCCAAAGGGGTTTAATATAACAGCCCAGAGTCAGCCCGAAGGGCGCCACCCTGGGGTACATATCCCAGACAAACCTTTGCCCTGAAGGGGCTAAATAAGTATTCCCGTCAAGGTGCCACGGTCAAGCTCTGCTTGGCCGTGATCTGGAATAACCCCTTTTAAAACCAAAAACCCCTAAAACAACAAAAAACGCTTGACCTTTCGCATAAAATCCTTAATATCACTTTCTTGCTGCGGATGTGGCGGAATTGGCAGACGCGCTGGCTTCAGGTGCCAGTGGGGGCAACCCTGTGGAGGTTCGAATCCTCTCATCCGCATTTCTAATTTCCCCATCACTACACACTGTAAAAACATGACGGTTCCTGCTATAATCTCACGGAAACAATAATATCATGGAATGCTTTATAAAGGAGAGCAGGCGAAAATGAGCGGCTTATTCTACAATCTTGGCAAAAAGGCCGGGCCGAAGGTTCGCAAGGCTAAGTGGATATGGCATTCAATAACTGCCGGCCAGGCTGACACTATCAAGGCAGAACACGAAGTTGGCAAGGACCTGGCATGCGAAATCAGGGATCGGTCAGAGCTTGATACAGAACCGCAGGCCGGGCAGCTCTTAAGCGAAGTGGGTTCTCACCTGACCGCTCGCGTCGCCAATAAGCTTCGCAGATTCAGCTTTGAAGTTATCAAAGGCTCCGAGCCCAATGCTTTCGCCCTGCCGGGAGGATTTATCTTCGTAACCAGATCTCTGCTGGAATTATGCGAGTGGAACCAGGACCAGATCGCTTTTATCCTTGCTCATGAGATGGCCCACGTCATCCGGGGACATGCGATGGATCGCATCATCGCCGGCTCTGCCATTGCCGCAAGCGCCAAAGCTGCGTCTATCCGAGGCCTTCTCAATACTTGGCTCGGCAAAGTTGGCTTCAAATTCCTTGAAAGTGCATACTCTCAGGACATGGAGTTAGAAGCTGACACGCTCGCAGCACGTCTGGCTACCGCTGCCGGATACGACACCGGCGCCGCCAAACAATTGTTCTCACGCCTGAAAAAACTAAACCGATCCGATAACCAATCCAGCTTTTGGAATTACTTTTCATCTCACCCAACTTTCAACATCCGCATCAACAACATCGACCGCAACTAAAAGACACCGGGTGTCTTTAGGGTGGTTTAGGTAGTTTGCGTGATCGCATTTATAGTTTTCGCTATTGACTTCACGCAATTGGGGTTATATTATATCTCCATGGCAAAGAAGCGGATAACTAAAGGAGGTCTTGCGTATCATGTCCTTAACCGTGCTAACGGCAAACTCAGGATATTCAAAAAGGACCTCGACTTTGTTGCCTTTGAGAATATTCTTGCAGAGGGCATTGAGCGTTTTAATATGCGTCTGTGCGGATACTGCATCATGTCCAACCATTGGCACATGCTCCTGTGGCCCGCTTCTGACGAGGCTCTTCCTTCTTTTATGCACTGGATAACTGCTACCCACGCCAAGCGGTGGCATGCCGCCCACGGGACAACCGGCATGGGCCACCTATACCAGAACCGATACAAAAGCTTCCCCATCCAGCACAATTCGCACTATCTAAGGACCATGCGATACATAGAAGCTAACCCATGCAGAGCAGGCCTCGCCCAAACCCCCGCCGCTTGGCAATGGTCAAGTTTCACTCAAAGACTAAACGCTCCAAAACCATTCGATTTACATCCCGGGCCACTACAAATACCACAAAACTGGCCGGACATAGTGAGCACTGTACTCCCGCAAAAGGAATTGGCTGAGTTGGCAAACTGCATAAAAAGAGGCTGCCCTTACGGCCAGGAGGAATGGACAACAAAAACAGTGGCAGAGTTGAATCTCGAATCAACATTAAGAAAAAGAGGAAGGCCAAGAAAATTCATATGACCACTCAAATTGCCCATAATAACAATAAGACACCCGGTGCAATAGTGTTCGGCACGGCGGTTG
>JAGLHQ010000092.1 GCA_023143375.1 Planctomycetota bacterium | reverse complement strand
GAGGAACATCTGCCGATATTTGACTGTGCGTTTAAGGCTAAAAACGGTAACAGGCATATTCACTATCTTGCACACCTTAAGATGATGGCAGCGGTTCAGCCGTTTATCTCCGGTGCTATCAGCAAGACGATCAATATGCCGACCGAGAGCACCGCCGATGAGATATCATCGGCATATATGGAAGGGTGGAGGCTTGGTCTAAAGGCTGTTGCGATCTATCGCGACGGTTCCAAGCGTGTTCAGCCGGTCAATACCGAGATCAAAAAGAAAAAATCTAAAAAAGAAAAAGCCGAAGCTGAACAACCTCGACCGTTCAGACGAAGGCTTGCTGAGACCCGTAACAGCTTAACTCACAAGTTTTCTGTTGCCGGTCACGAAGGCTATCTGACGGTGGGGCTGTATGAGGATGGACAGCCTGGTGAGTTATTTATCACTATGGCCAAGGAGGGCAGCACTGTCGGTGGTCTAATGGATGTGGTCGGGACGTGTGTTTCTATGGCACTTCAGTATGGTGTTCCGCTGCTTACGCTGGTCGATAAGTTCCGCCATGCGAGATTTGAGCCCGCGGGAATGACATCTAACAAGAACATTCCGTTCGCCAAGAGCCTGATCGATTATATTTTCTGCTGGCTCGGCTGTCAGTTTATTTCGGGTTATGCCGAGAAGAACACGCCTAACGGTGTCAAAGCAATCCCGATCCCTAACAAGACCAACACCACTGCCAAACAGCTTGTGGAAAAGACCAAGGATCTTGCCAGGAAGATCGATGAAGTGAAGGCCATTAAGAAGGTGCCGATCAAAGAGGTTCGGGGGCTAAAAAAAACTTCGCGGACCGAACGGATCGCCAAGGCAACCATAGACAGGGTCGTAGCGATGGTTAGCTCTGTTAAGGACAATGACGGCACCGAGTCTCAGACGATGGGGCAGTTTAACGAGCAGTTCCAGCATTTCCAGGACGATGCCCCTGCTTGTGACGTTTGCGGTTCGATCTGTGTGCGGAATGGTACATGTTACCGCTGTTTTAACTGCGGAAACAGCATGGGCTGTTCTTAAAATAATGCCTGCGGCATTATTTTAGTTCGGAGTTGGTAGTTCATAGTTCGTAGTAGTGGAGCCAGTCTGACGGCTGGGGCCATTTATTTGTGGAAGTATAACAGCAAGACGTAAGCTCTTTTTTATAAGGTAGTTAAGTAAGAAATGACTGCGTTTAGCTCTGGGTATGGATGCCTGGAGAACAGGGAAAACCTAAATATTTTAGGGAAATGGCTCAGGATATGCCTCCTGGGCCATTTTTTTATTTAAAAACGGTTGACAGTTCGTTTGTCACTGATATAATATTGGGCTTTCCATTAGTAGAAAATGTCTGGAGTAACAAGAAACATGAAAAGTTTTGTAGCAAAAAAAGAAGATGTGAAACCCAAATGGCGTGTAGTTGACGCAGAAGGCCAGGTTCTTGGTCGTATGGCGGTTAAAGTCGCGACGGTTTTGATGGGCAAAGATAAGCCGATCTATACCGCTCATGTCGATACTGGCGATTATGTGATAGTCGTAAATGCAGCTAAGATAAAGGTTAGCGGCAAAAAAGGCGAGCAGAAAGAGTATCAGCACTATACCGGTTATCCCGGCGGACAGCGTATTACGACGTTCGAAGAGATGATGGAAAAGAAGCCCGAAAAGGTTGTCGAAATGGCGATAAGAAGAATGCTTCCGAAAAATACTCTCGGAAAGCATATGCTTAAGAAGCTTAAAGTGTATAGCGGCCCGGAACACGAACACGCCGCTCAGAAACCGGAAGTAATGGAACTGTAACTTTTTAGGAAAGACCTGAAAAAAAATGGCAGAAGCCCAAAATAACGAACCACTAATTAGTGTGCCAGGTGCAGCGGTTGTGGCGGTTGCAGCACCTAAGGCTGCGGAAGTACCTACAAGAAGAACAACGCCCGATAAGGGCGGTTTCATCTGGGGAACCGGACGTAGGAAAAGCAGCATCGCACGTGTACGTATCAAACCCGGCAGCGGGAAATTGGTTATAAACAAAAAGGAACTCGATAAATATTTCGCACGTGTTCAGGATAGGCAGGCAGTAATGGCTGTCTTGAAAGCTCTTGATGTCGAAAAGAGCCTTGATATTTTTGTAAACGTCAAGGGCGGCGGGACAACCGGTCAGTCCGGTGCGATCGTCCTCGGTATTGCAAGAGCATTGAATTTTTACGATGCAGGTTTGCTTCCTGCGTTGCGTGACGGCGGGTATTTGACTCGTGATTCGCGTATGGTTGAAAGAAAGAAGCCAGGCCAGAAAGGTGCAAGGAAGAAATTCCAGTTCTCGAAACGTTAATTGCATTTTTCTCTCAGACGATTACAATGGCCGTTGGCGAAAACCAGCGGCCATTTTTTTATGGACACCAATGGTGTCTTTTCGTTCGCGTTGGCGGGATGTTAGTTATTGAGCACGAATAACAGACCGCGTATGGCGCTAGGTTTTCAGGTATGAAATTAAAACGGACAAAACTGAAAGGTTCGGATATGGTAAAAGTAGCGATAATCGGAGCAAGCGGATATACGGGCGTCGAATCGATAGAGATATTGCTGCGTCATCCGGCGGCTGAGCTTACGTATTTGACGGCGTTGCCCGATGAGTGCGGGCATGTTGCAGATACTTTTAAGCAGCTTGTGGGCAGATGCGATATGGAGATAGAGCCGCTTGACCTTGATGTGCTTTCGAAGAAGGCGGATGTGGCGCTTTGTTGCCTCCCGCATAAGGTTTCGATGGGTTTTGTGCCGAAGCTTTTGGCTGCGGGTGTCAAGGTGATCGATTTTAGTGCGGATTACCGGATCAAGGACCGGGCTGTTTATGAAAAGTATTATCAGGAGCATACTGACGTTGCGAATCTGGCTAAGGCGGCGTTCGGTTTGCCGGAGTTGTTTCGGGATAAAATAAAAGGTGCCGAGTTGGTGGCGAACCCGGGATGCTATCCGACGGGTGCGGCGCTTGCGGTTGCGCCGCTGCTTAAGGCAGGGTTGATCGAGACGAAGGGGATTATCGTTCATTCGGTGACGGGTGTTTCCGGCGGCGGCAAGAATCCAACGCCTGTGTTTCATTATCCGAACATGAATGAGAATATTTTGCCTTATGGTATTGGTGTGCATCGGCATGGGCCGGAGATAAAACAGATAATGAGCGATGTTGCGGGCGAGGATGTTGAGGTGCTGTTCCAGCCTTGCGTTGGAGCGTTTGACAGGGGGATACTGTCGACGGTTTATTCGGATCCGAAAAAGGAATTGACGCAGAGTGAGCTGGGCGAACTATATAACGAATTTTATAAGGATGAACCTTTTGTTCAGGTTGTCAAAAGTGCCCCCGCGGTTAAACATGTGGCAAAGAGCAACTACTGCCACGTTTTTCCGACGGTTGCTGGGGGCAAGGTGATCTGTTTTTCAGTGATCGACAACCTGATAAAAGGCGCGTCCGGCCAGGCTATACAGAATATGAATATCATCTGCGGCCTGGATGAGACGCTGGGCCTTGCGTAGGCGTAACTAAAAGATTTGGCCACGAATTACACGAATGTTCACGAATTGTTCCAGCCCTCCAAAGGCGGATTTCCAACCTTCGGCTGGATAAAGGGTTTTTTTGCCACAGAGGAAAAAGAGAGCACAGAGAGCACAGAGGGATTTTTTATAAATTAAAAAATCCAAAAAGATATTTAAAAGAGTTTTAGATATTATGACAACTGAAAAAGATATTATTGGCGATACTTTGCGTAATTTTTATGCCGTGTTTGGCATGCCTGACGAAGGCCCGTCAGAAGAATTTGATGTTACTGCTTTAATCAGTGCTGGCCACGTTCCCGAGCGTGAACTTCAGCTTCTAGATTCAGCCTTAGATAATCAGGAATTGCGAACAGATTTCACTAAATGCCATGGAATATTGGAGTCTCTTGCTACTCGACTTACTACGGAGGAACTATTACAAGAGTTGTCCGAACTTTCTCCAATCCAAGATTGTGAATTTGATCAACTCCACAATGGTGTTCAGTGGTTTTCGCTGGCAGCATCCCTAGATCAACGCCATAACGGTCTTCCTGTGACTCCATTCGACAATGATGTGGAGCTTTCACTTCCTGAAAAAATTCAAATGGCAGTTGCTGGCTCGCTTGTATTTCGACTTTATATTGCTCTTTGTTACATGCGGGAAGGTGTACTGTATAATATGATTTCACAGGGTGCCCATGATTGCAAGCCATGTTGTAGTCAAGTAAAGAAGCTTTTGAACTCTGATTACATCCGGCATCTTCGCAATGCTCTATCTCATAGTTCTTTTTCTTCCTGTATCGTTGGGCTTGTTTTTCGCGATGAAGATTATACCATTGTTGCTACTTCAGGATTTCTGGAATGGCTTTGTACTTGGTTGATGTTAATCCAACTTCAATCTCTAGCTGCTGTTGCTAACGATGTGGATAAATGATATGATATTGCAGTTTAAGTATTAAATATAATTAGTTTTTCTCTGTGATTCTCTGTGTCCTCTGTGGATGAAAAAAAACGGTAGTGTTTTAAAAGTGTAATATCTGCGAAAGCAGCTAACTAATATAACGCCTAAAAGCAAAAGGTTTTAATATGGCGCAAAGGAAATTGAAAATAGCGACTTGTCAGTTTGCGGTTAGCGATTCTATTGTTGATAACGCTAACTTTATCTGTGAGTTTATGCAGGAGGCTAAGGCGGCGCGTGCGGACATTGTGCATTTTCCCGAGTGCGCGCTTAGCGGGTATGCCAGCGTTGACTTTAACAGTTTCGATGACTTTGATTGGGAGCTTTTGAAAAGTCATACCGAAACGATAATGGCGCTGGCGGCGAAGCTTAAGCTGTGGGTTGTGCTGGGGAGTGCGCATAGGCTAACTGAGCCGAATCGGCCGTGTAATTGCCTTTATCTGATCGGCCCGGACGGTAAGATCAACGACAGGTACGATAAACGGTTTTGTACGGGGGTCGATCTTGAAAACTTTACGCCGGGCGATCGGTTTGTGACGTTCGATGTTAACGGGGTTAAGTGTACGCTGCTTATATGTTTTGATCTGCGGTTCCCGGAACTTTATCGAGAGCTGGTAAAGCTTAACGTTGATTGCGTGATTCAGTCGTTCTATAATGCACGGCAAAAAGGGCCGAGCGTTCATAGCGAGATCATGCGGCAAACGATGCAGTGCAGGGCGGCGAGTAACGCGATGTGGGTTAGCATGGCAAACGCTTCGGGTTGGTTTTGCCCGTATCCGTCGTGCTTTATTCAGCCGGACGGGCGGATCGTTCAGCAGCTTGAGGATCATCGCGACGATATGATGGTTAACACCGTCGATCTTGAAAAGGAATTATATGACCCGACGTCGGAGTTTCGGCCTATGGCGATGGACGGGAAACTGACCAACGGCGACGGGCAGGTAGATGACCCGCGGTCGACGGATAGAACGAGTATATAGATCAAAAATAAAAGAAACCGCCCATCTTCGCTAACGCTACGACGCGACAGGCAAGGATTTCGCGGATTACACGGATTTAAAAGAATTAGATTACGCGTGTGCTAAAGCACACCCTACGGTAGAGTACGTTGTAATTGTAAAGAGTGGATTCCTGCTTTCGCGGGAATGACAAGATTAGGAGTTTATTGATGGATGCTTTTGGGTATAAGGATGGGAAATTATTTGCAGAGGACGTACCTGTTGAGGCGATTGCCGCCGAGGTGGGAACGCCGGTGTATATTTACAGCAAGGCGACGTTCCTGGATCACTTGAACAAGATACAGGCCGCGTATAGCAAGATCGATACGACGGTGTGTTACTCGGTTAAGGCGTGCGGGAATATTAATATATTGAAGTTTATGGCAGCGGCTGGGAGCGGGTTTGATATCGTATCCGGCGGCGAACTGTTCCGCGCGCAACAGGCGGGGGCGGACACTACAAAGATCGTATATGCAGGAACCGGTAAGACCGACGCCGAGATTATCGCTGCGCTTAACGCACCTATCGGATATTTCAACATCGAGTCGGAAGCGGAGCTTGAAAACCTTATCCGCCTTGCAAAGCAGCAGGGCAAAAAAACGAAGGCTGCTCTTCGCGTTAACCCCGACGTCGATCCCGGTACGCATAAGCATATCACGACCGGTACCAAAGAGACGAAGTTCGGTGTGGACATCGAGCGGGCAATAAATGTGTTCGAGACGTATGGCGATAACGGTGTTGTCGAGATGTGTGCGGTGCATGTGCACCTTGGCTCTGGCGGAAAAACGATCGATCCGTACTGCGAAGCGCTTAAGAAAATGATTCCGGTTGTCGAGAAGCTGCGGAACGGCGGGCATACTATCGAGGCGATAGACCTTGGCGGCGGATACGGTGCGGACTATGAAAGCGATACGGTTCCGTCGGCGGCGGAGTATGCAAAGGGGATCGTGCCGCTGCTGAAAGAGATGAACGTAAAGCTTATCTTAGAGCCGGGCAAAAGCATCTGCGCTAACGCCGGCATCATGGTTGCAAAGACCTTGTATACCAAGCAGGGCGGGAGCAAAAAGTTTGTTATTACCGATGCGGGGATGAACGATCTGCTTCGGCCTGCGTTGTACGATGCTTTTCATTTTATGTGGCCGGTCGATGCCGAGGGTTTTGTTCCCGATAGACGGGCTGCGGATCTTACGATGGACGGGTGCGAAACGGTTGACGTTGTCGGTCCGATCTGCGAGGGTGCGGACTTTTTTGCGAAGGA
>JAGLHQ010000091.1 GCA_023143375.1 Planctomycetota bacterium | reverse complement strand
CGGCCGATGCTGCCGGAGGTGCTGGTTGACGGCGATCAGTTTAAGGTCATCCGCAAACGCCAGACGTATGACGATCTTATTGCATTGGAAAAATAACAGAGTTCGGAGTGGGGAGTTCGGGGTTCGGAGAAAAAAGGAACCACGAATGAACACTAATATACACGAATTGTTTCAGCCTGCGGCTGAATAAAAGGTTGTTTTTGCCACAGAGAAAAAAGAGGACATAGAGTCCACAGAGGGATTTTTTAATAAATTAAAAAATCCAAAAAGATATTTAAAAGAGTTTTAAATACGGTCAATCTCGAACAGAATGGGTTTGATTTTGGCTCAGAAACGTGCTTTTTGATTAAAATTGTTGCAAAAGGTTGCTTTATAGCTATACTCTTGGGGAAAATTGCGACTCTAAATACTGTATAGGTTTAAATGTGAATGGCATAAAGGGATTTATCTGATGAGTGACAATCTGAAAAAGGTGCAGGAAGTAATTGACCTGATGAAAGAGAACGATCTTATCGAAGTTGAGATCGTTGACGGGGATAAAAAGATATTGGTTAAACGTCCGAGCGCAACTGCACCGGTGGTAACGGGCGTTCCTATGGCGGCAGCTCCTGTAGCACCTGCGGCGGGTACGGTACCTGCGGCGGATACGGACGAAGGGCTTGAAGATATTACTTCGCCGATAGTCGGCACATTCTATGCCTCGCCAAGCCCGGACTCCAAAGCGTTCGTAGCGGTTGGCGATCATGTCGATGCCGATAGCGTAGTGTGCATCATCGAAGCGATGAAGGTTATGAACGAAATCAAAGCAGAGGCCAGCGGGACCATCGTCAAGGTCGTATGCAAGGCCGGTGAAGCGGTTGAGTTCGGACAGGCATTGTTTAAGATCACCCCAGACCGATAAATTAAAAAATAAAAATGCAAAATTGAGGAATCCGCCTTTGGCGGATGGCCTTTTTTTTAATAAAGAAACCGATCAATTATAGTGTTAGGTTAAGTTCCTTATGTTTTCAAGAATATTAATAGCGAACCGCGGTGAAATTGCTTTACGAATAATTCGTGCCTGCCATGAGCTTGGCGTTGAAACGGTTGCGATATACTCCGAAGCGGACAAAGATGCCGAATACCTCAAGCTTGCCAATGACGCGGTATGTATCGGTCCTGCAAGTGCGATGGAGAGCTACCTTAACATTCCTCGCATTATAAGCGCCGCAGAAATAACCGATGTCGAAGCGATACATCCGGGTTATGGATTCCTGGCGGAGAACTTTCATTTTGCAGAGGTTTGCAATGATTGCGGGATAACTTTCATAGGCCCCACTCCTGAGGGCATGGAGATGCTCGGCGATAAGGTGAAAGCCAGAGAGATCGCCAAGAAGGCTCGGGTTGCAGTTGTGCCCGGGTCTAAGGGTGAGATCGAGGACGTTGCCGCTGCGATAAAAATAGCCAACAAGATCAAATACCCGGTGATGATAAAAGCCACAGCCGGCGGCGGCGGACGCGGGATGCGTGTCGCTCATAACGATATAAGTCTGCACGGTGCTTTTGCCGCGGCTAAGGCCGAGGCAGAGGCTGCGTTTAATAACGGGGCTGTGTTTATTGAAAAGTTCGTCGAGAACCCGCGGCACGTTGAAGTGCAGATCATGGCAGACAAGGCCGGGAACGTAGTTCACTTTTTCGAGAGGGATTGCACGATCCAGCGGCGGCACCAAAAGCTGATCGAAGAGTCACCGTGTCCGGCGATTAATGAAAAGACGCGTGAAGAGCTTTGCAAAGCGGCGATCCGCGTTGTTAAGCAGACAGATTATTCAGGTGCGGGGACGGTTGAGTTTTTGCTGGATAAGAATAATAATTTTTACTTTATCGAAGTTAATACGCGTATCCAGGTCGAGCACCCTGTTACCGAGATGGTTACTGGTCACGACCTTATCAAGTGGCAGCTTAGGATCGCAAGCGGCGAGAAGATCAACATCAAGCAAAAGGATATTAAGCTTAGGGGCCACGCCATCGAGTGCCGCATCAATGCCGAGGACCCGAGTAGGGACTATGCACCGAGTCCGGGCGAGATAAAGAAGTATGTTCCGCCGGGCGGGCTGGGTGTCAGGGTCGATACGCATGCTTATCAGGGATGGGTGGTTTCGCCGTATTACGACTCGATGGTCAGCAAGCTTATCGTTCATCAAAAGAATCGCGACGAGGCGATCAATACTATGAAGCGTGCGCTGCGCGAGTATAAGATCGAGCCGATCAAAACGACGATACCTGCGTGCCTTGAGATACTTTCGCACAATCTGTATGTCAAGGGGCAGATCGACACGAGCTTTATCGAACGGCACATGCAGTAATAGCTCGTGGTTCGTGATTAGTGTCTCGTGATTTTGACGACAAGGAGAAAAGCATGAGTAAGATAGGATTTATCGGTGCCGGTAATATGGCTACGGCGATCATTGGCGGGATTATCGAGGCGAAAGTTTTCGCCGCGGGCAAGGTTTTTGTATATGACATCCTGCATGAAAAGGTGGCCGATCTCCATAAACAGTTTGGGGTTAAAGCGACAGACAGCGTAAAAGAGCTTGTCGAGTCGGTTGATACCATAGTTCTTAGCGTCAAGCCCCAGACATTTGTAGACGTCCTGGAAGGCATCAAGGATCATGTTAACAAAGACCAAACGATCATTTCCATCGCCGCGGGGATAACGACAGAAAGAATAGCAAAGTTTTTGCCGCACAACACGATCATACGCGTTATGCCTAATACGCCTGCTTTGGTGGGCGAAGGAGCAGCGGCGTTGTACTCGGGTAACGCATCCATTATCGCGATGGACAGCGCTGTGCAGATATTTGAGGCAGTGGGCATCGCGGTAGTCGTAGACGACGAAGGGCTCATCGATACGGTAACGGCTGTTAGCGGATCGGGGCCGGCGTATTACTTCTTAATGATGGAAGCTATGATCGCCGCAGGCATTAAACTCGGCCTTGACGAAGACACCGCAAAAAAGCTTGTTCTCCAAACCGCAAAAGGGGCGGCTGTCCTGGCCTGCAATTCCGACGACCAACCCGCCGAACTAAGAAGAAAAGTAACCTCACCCGGCGGAACGACGGCTGCGGCGATAAAGGCCTTCGAGGACGGTAATATCGACGAGCTTGTAGAGAAGGCACTAACCGCTGCACGGAATAGAAGTGTGGAGCTTTCGGGCTGAAAAACAACGAAATGCCAATTCACAAAAAGGTGGCCGGGTTTGCCACGCACAGCGAAACGAGCGTTTATGGCTGCTCGGTTCCCCGCCTGACCAGATTCACGTGTCCCGCTTGCATGGGACCCGACCATGAAGTCAGGCAGTATATCAAATGATGCGAGAAAATCCACAAAAAAGAATTGTATTTAGCGCCTTCTGGTTATAATATTAGCTTAGCACCGAATCGGTGTGCAAAACCAGATGTTTTTACTTTTTAGGCGTTAGGGGGCCCGAATATGAAAGTAAGAGTAGAGGATAACTGTACGTTGTGCGGTATGTGCGTGGATATCTGCCCGGAAGTTTTCAGCCTGGGTGATATACAGGCAGAGGTGACAGGCAGCAATATCTCACCTGAAAGCGAAGAGTTGGTTCAAGAGGCCGCCGAAGAGTGCCCGGTTGAGGCGATAGTTATCGATTGAACTTGTCCTTGCGTACAGGTTGGTTGGGAGTTCGTGGTTTATAGTCAATGAAACCGGCGTTGCCGGAAATTTTGACAGGATAACAGGATTAAAAGATAGGTAATATAAAATCATGTTAATCCAAAAGAAATCCCGTAGTTGCTAAGGCAATAAATGCGGATGTTAGATTTTGCCAAAGATTAAGATAGTAAAAATGAAAATATAAAGAATTATAGTCATCCTGTTATCCTGTCAAAAAAGAGCGATTAAAATGATTGACAGGAAAGAAAACGGTGAGCAGTTACTTATTTTTTAGATCGTAGATATGGCATATACAGTCCTTGCGAGGAGATATAGATCGCAGAGTTTTGACGACGTTGTCGGTCAGGACGCGGTCGCTCAGACTTTAAAGAACGCTATCGACAGCGAAAGGGTGGCGCACGCTTACCTGTTCTCTGGGACGCGGGGGGTTGGCAAAACCACGATGGCAAGGATCCTTGCCAAAGCGCTTAACTGCTTAAAGGCCGACGGTCCAACGACGACGCCATGCTGTAAATGCGATAGCTGTGTTTCGGTTAACAACGGTGACGACATTGACGTTATCGAGATCGACGGTGCGTCGAATACCGGTGTCGATAACATCCGCGAATTAAGGCAAAACGCGATCTATCGCCCCGCGAGGGCACGGTTCAAAATATATATCATCGACGAAGTTCACATGCTCAGCACCGGGGCCTTCAATGCGCTGCTTAAGATATTAGAAGAGCCGCCGGACCATGTTAAGTTTATCTTTGCGACAACCGAGCCGAATAAGGTGCTTGCGACGATCCAGTCGAGGTGTCAGTGTTTCGATTTTAGCAGCATAAGCCCGCCGGATATTGCAAAGCAGTTTAAGATGGTTTTGAAAAAGGAAAAGGTCAAGTTTGAAGACGATCTTATCATCGCTCTTGCCAGGTTAGCCAACGGATCGATGCGTGACGGGCTTAGCTTGCTGGATCAGCTTATCAGCACCGGCGCCGAGGTCCTTACCACCAAACTGCTGGAAGAGTTTATCGGTGAGCCGAACCGCGGTAAGATGTGCGATCTTGCAGAGTGCATCGGTGACTCTGACGCGGCTGGGACACTGGAAAAGGTGGACGAGCTTTTAAGTGCAGGCTTGACCGGCAGCCAGATAGTCGATGCGACGATCAACCTTATGCGAGATCTTATGGTAATGATCTCCACGTCCAAAGACAGCGATATTCTTATCCTGACAAATGACGAGAAAAAGCGGATGAGTGTCTCGGCAGCGAAGTTCGACGTCCCGGGGCTTATCTATAACATAACCACACTCGAGAAGCTTCGCTGGACGATCAAGAACAGCGACAACCCTCGGGCACTGCTTGAGGCGTCGATGCTTCGGCTTGGCCTTAGCGAGCACTTCCTCGATGTTCGGAGCGTGATGGCCCAGCTCAAAAGCGGCAAAGCGGCGAGCGCACCTGCTGTAAAAAAAAACTTGAGTACTAGAGCGGCTGTGCCAACAAGTAAGCCAAAGCCCGCGGCTGTTGCCGGCTCGACCGATTGGCAGTCAATAGTTACCGCTGCGAAGATCGAAGACGATTACCTCGGCGGGTTGCTGGACAAAGCAGTATCAGCCGATTTTAAGAATGGCAACCTGACGCTGGTGTTTACCGACGGGATGACCAAGGGGCTTTGCGAATCCGAGGCAAGGGCCAAACGTATAACCGAGTTGCTAAGTTCCGTAACCGGAAAGCAGCTTACGGTGAAGTACCAGTTGGACGCCGCTGAGCAGAAAAACGAAAAAGGCGTTCCTCAGGAAAAACAGATGCCTCAGTCCGACAGGCAAAAGGTGCTTGACGATCCCGCGGTGCAACTGTTGCAAAAAGGGCTGGATGCACAGATCATAGATGTTAAAGAGGAATAGATGGATCCTGCGTACACCGATAGTTTAAACGAGTTGATAAAGCAGTTCGGAAAGCTGCCCGGCGTCGGTCCCAAGACCGCCGAGCGGCTTGCGTTTTATATATTAAAGACCAATACCGAAAAGGCACTGGAGCTATCGAAGGCGATAAGCGAACTTAAGAGCAAGGTCAGACAGTGCAATCGGTGCTTTAATTTGACCGAGACAGAAATTTGCAAAGTATGTTCCGACGGCAAACGCGACCACAGCGTAATTTGCGTCGTCGAACAGCCGAAAGATGTCATCAGCCTCGAAAAGACCGGGCTTTGTAAGTGGGTTTACCATGTTCTTAACGGGCACATCGCTCCGCTTGAAGGCATTGAGCCTGGCGACCTTACGATCGATGAGCTTGTCAGCCGAGTTCGTACGGGCGAGGTTAAAGAAGTTGTGATGGCGACCAATCCCAATATCGAAGGGGACGGGACAGTCCTTTACCTAAGCTCGCTGCTAAAGCCTTTGGGGGTGAAGATCAGCAGGCTGGCCCGTGGGTTACCGACCGGCGGCAGCATCGAATATGCCAGCGGATCGATACTTGCGGATGCGATTATGGGCAGAATATCGCTTGAATAGAGTTTTGCTTGCATAACGGGTACGCACAGGTATCTGGAGCGAAATTTTCTTAAGATTTTTTTCCATATTATTTATTTTTGGCATGGAATTTGTTATAATGGCGTAGTCTTGAAGATTATTAACCAAAGGATGCTAATATGAAGATGTCGATGTCAGTCGGGATGCGTTTGGAACAGCGCATGAAGCTTGCGCCCCGGATGATCCAGTCGATGGAAGTGCTTCAATTGCCCTTGCTCGCTCTTCAGGAAAAGATCGAAGCCGAGCTTAACAGCAACCCTGTGCTGGAACAAGTCGAACCGACTGTTGAAGATGGTGCCGATACCATATCGCAAAACGAAAGCGAGCCTTCCGAAAACTTTGACGAGCGTGAGCTTGTCGTTCAGGACGATTCCAATAATGCCGAGGACTTTCAACGGCTTGACAATATCGGCTACGATGAGGACGGCTATAATGATTACATGGGTCGGGCGAACTATCAAATCAGAAGGGGAAGCGGCGATCCCGATAAGAAGCTCGAGGCTATTGCCAACACCGCTGCACTGGAACGATCGCTTAACGATCTGCTGATCGAGCAGTGGCGCCTTATCGAAGCCGACGATCTTATTAAAGAGGCCGGCGATCAGATAATCAATTATATCGACGAAAAGGGTTATCTTACGGTTCGTCTTGAGCAGCTTCATAATAAGGACAAGCATAAGTTTACGACCGAGCATCTTTATAAAGCTTTGGAGCTTATTCACCGGCTAGAGCCTTCCGGCGTCGGAGCCAGGGATGTTCAGGAGTGTTTTTTGATACAGATGTCGCAGTTTGCCGAAGACATGTCGTTTGAGATACGCATGGTTTCGGATCATTGGGAGGAGTTGCTGGAAAATCGCCTTCCTCAGATAGCCAAAAAAATGAAATGTACGCTCGATCAGCTCAACGCGGCGATCACTCACATGAGCAAGCTTGATACTTCGCCAGGTCTGTTGGTTGGCAGGAGCAACAACTATCCGATTACCGCCGATGTCATTGTTGAACCCAACGAGGATAACACAGGCTACATCGTCCAGCTTGCCGATGCCAGGATTCCGGCGCTTCGGGTCAATGATTTTTATTCTGTGATGAGTAAGAATCGTAAGATCGATACGAAGACACGTGAGTTCTTACAGCAGAATATCCGGTCGGCCCAGTGGCTGATGGATGCGATAGAGCAGCGAAAGAGTACGCTGCTTAAGGTTGCATCGGCGGTGGTGAAACATCAGGTTGAGTTTTTCGATAAGGGCAGGCTTTTCCTAAAGCCATTGCCGATGGCAGTAGTCGCCGACGAAGTTGGCGTACACATTGCAACGGTATCGCGTGCGGTAGCAGCTAAGTATATCCAGTGTTCGGCAGGCGTTTTGCCCTTACGCGGGTTCTTTAGCGGCGGCATGGAATCAGACGACGGCCGGCAGCAGAGTTGGGACGCGGTTCGCGAAAAGATGAAGCTGGTCATCGACGCAGAGGACAAGTCAAAGCCGTTAAACGATGACGATATACGTTTAAAACTCGAAGAGATGGGCGCAGGCAAAATAGCACGTCGAACAGTCGCAAAATATCGCAAACTTATGAATATCCCAACCGCCAGGTTCAGAAAAAAATACTAAAGAAGCCGAGAGCTTTTGTTGATGTATTAGCTAATGAAATAACCGGCAAAATCGAGATAGTCTTTCGTGCCCGGTTTTTTGTCCGAATGGTTATTAACCGAGAACAGAACCACTTTAAGCCCTTTGATCCAGATGTCGTCGCTGACGAAGGGATGCTTCTGTCTTGATTTAGCAAGGTTGTTTATCAGCAAAGCCGATACACTGTCGGCAGGTTCGTCGCCACCAATAGCAGTTTTTAATGCCAGTGCCACCGCTCTGTCATCAATGACCTCATGCTCCCGGCACGTGTAAACGATGGTGCTCTCTATGCAGTTAAGCACATCAAGGTGATCACGCGACATCTGCTTAAGCATCTTCTTAGGTTTTTCAACACGCTGATAACTGCGCCGTCTTTTGATCTTTCGTTTTGCCATTGTTAGCTTCTCACATTCTTAAAGAAAAGGCCTCTGACCTGTTCTGTAGAAAACCTTTATTTATTACCCCGAAGGGGTTAAATGTAACAGCCCAGAGTAAGCGAAGCGCCACCCTGGGTATGGATCACATGGAAAACCATGCCCTGTAAGGGCTATACAAATCCGACAAAAACACCTTTTCTACAGGGCATGTCTGACTCCTTAAATTTATCTCAGTAGACTTCTTGCTCTACAAGGAATTCACCTGTTTTCACAAAACCTTCATCCCAATATTTATTTGCTAGCATACCCAGAGGTACGTGATTTCCAAATTCTCCTATTATGACAGGGGCCTTTTTTCCAACACCTCTACCTAAGCAAAATTGTGAAAAATGGAATGTTAGTCCTTGATAAAATGGTTTCCAGTCTTCCTTATGAATTTCATCTAAATGCGACTGAAGAAGTTGAAAATATAACCCCCCTCTCTTGTCTATAAGGTCATTAAACTCTGTAGAGTTATCCAGATATTCAAAAGTACAACAATTAAAAGCTTTGCAGATTTCATCTCTATTGTCAATATCAGTGCCGCCATCTGGATTACGTAGAAGTTGTAAGGCTAATCGTTTAGAAGCATAAGCCATGATTATTAATTCTCTGACAATTACCTCAGTATCAATCCCATCAAGATTGCACATGAATTTTATTCTTTCATCTTGCTCCTTTGATATCGTTGCCTGAAACGATTTTACATCACTTTCAATCTGTTTGATTATATTCTTTAATTGCTCTGACAACATTTTCCCAAGATCTTCGGGTGTTCTTTTTGGTGTTGGCTTCACCATTAATAATATCCTTTCCTTCTGCTTTTTTTATAACCAGCACATCAAAAGTTTTACGCTAACAATTCTAGGTTTGCCGTCAACAATAGTCAAGATGATATTTCCTCTGCGTCCCCGCGCCCCAGCGGGATAATAATAAAGGTCCAACAGTAATGCCGCTGGAGTTTCGAATTTAGTGCTTAAAACAATCCTGTCGATCCCATCTAAAAATTTGTTTTATCTTTTAACCCTTCTTTAAAATCCCGTTATCCTGTTATCCTGTCTAAAAATAGTTTTTATCTTCTCTGCGCGATAAAATTATCTTTTCTAAAAAAGTTAGATTTTTACCAAACTTGCCCTTGACTCCACCCTTTTACATGATATAATGACTTTTGGCTTAGAAAAGCCACGACAGGTCAGCAGACCAAGGGGAACTCATTCCCGCCGGCAGGCAGTTCTTTCAAATATCATAATTAGTGTTTATTCGTGTCAATTCGTGGTTCCTTTTTCTCCGAATTTCGAACTACTTACTCCGAACTAAAATATGCAAAACAAACCCAATTTCATGCGATTTCAGTCCAAAAACAGGGATATGAGAAAAAACGAACCCAATTCAAACCCAATTTCTTGGATGCACGGGTTCCGGTCCTGAGGCTATGCATGGGATTTTGTGGGAATTATTTGCAATTAGAAGGTCAAGCGGTTATCATCCTTTTGTATGTCAGGGGTGCCGATTTGCTGAGGCTGAGAGATAAACCCTTATGACCTGATTCGGTTAATGCCGGCGAAGGGAGACGAGAGTTTGTTGACTTAGACGCACTATGGCATTGTTCTGGTGCGTTTTTTTTATTGGAGTTTAGATCGTGTTGTCACTAACAATTAATGGTAAGAAAAGAGAATTTGCCGCCGGGCTTATAAAGGCGACGCTATCTGCGCTGCTCGATGAGCTGAAAATTAATCATGCGACGATCGTTGCTGAGGTTGACGGCGAGATAATAAAACGGCAGGATTTTGATGAGACAAAGCTTTCTTCGGGACAAAGAATAGAGCTGGTTCGATTTGTGGGCGGAGGTTGATTTGGCGGATAAACTTATTATAGCCGGTAGGGAATTCAACTCGCGTCTGTTCGTGGGAACGGGTAAATTCAGTTCCAATGAAGTGATGGCCCGGGCGATCGCTGCATCGGAAACCGAGATGGTAACCGTTGCACTTCGCAGAGTTGATATCGAAAACGAAAATGACGATATGCTGAAAGCTATCGATACGGAAAAATGTCAGCTCCTGCCCAACACATCCGGCGCACGTGATGCTGACGAAGCGGTTCGCCTTGCACGGCTTGCACGAGCTGCCAGCGGTATCGAATGGGTTAAGCTGGAGGTAACTCCCGATCCCTATTACCTTTTGCCGGACGGGTCCGAAACGTTAAAAGCCGCTTCGATACTGGTCAAAGAAGGTTTCATTGTGCTTCCATATATTAATGCCGATCCTGTCCTTGCCAAGAAACTTCAAGACGCAGGGGCTGCGACGGTCATGCCGCTTGCAAGCCCTATCGGATCGAATCAGGGATTGAAAACGAAAGCTTCGCTGGAGATAATCATATCGCAGGCGACGGTTCCGGTGGTTGTTGACGCAGGGCTCGGCACACCGAGCCACGCAGCCGAGGCGATGGAACTGGGCGCCGATGCGGTTCTGGTAAACACTGCCATAGCTACTGCCGGTGATCCTGTCGGTATGGCAACTGCTTTTATGCAGGCAACCCAGGCGGGGCGGCTTGGATACCTTTCGGGTATGGCAAAGGGTATCGCAACAGCAAATGCCTCAAGTCCGCTGACAGGTTTCCTGCGAGACGGGGAGTAAACTTTGCAAGGTATACAGGAAATTCTGTCGGATGCTCAGCTTGACAGCCAGGGGCCAATGTGGCTCGGCAAGCTCGATGACATCACCGAAGAGCAGGTCGTAACTCACTTGAGCGACCTGTCATACAAGTACAGCCCCGATCGCTTCGCGGCACTGGTTTCGCCGGCAGCGGAAGGTTACCTCGAACAGATGGCACAGCAGGCAAAGCAGCTAACCATCCAGCGGTTTGGAAGAACGATACAATTGTATGCACCGCTTTATGTGTCGAGCTATTGCGTTAACAATTGTAACTATTGCGGGTATAATGCCGGCAACGATTACCAGCGGACGCGGCTTAGCATAGATGAAGCGATGGCAGACGCCGAAGTTATCGCAGATGAAGGCTTCCGGCATATACTGCTTGTAAGCGGTGA
This sequence comes from Planctomycetota bacterium, assembly GCA_023143375.1. GTDB lineage: Bacteria > Planctomycetota > Phycisphaerae > Sedimentisphaerales > Anaerohalosphaeraceae > JAFGKL01. The sequence goes on along the minus strand of JAGLHQ010000091.1, from coordinate 2,529 downwards.
GGACAAAGAGTTCGTTACTGTCGATTATCTTTGCGCCCTTGCCGGGAAACTTCGCAACAGGTTCAGCTCGATATCCGTTGAGATATATTCGATGAGTACCGGCGAATATGCCGAGCTGTTTAAGGCAGGGATCGACGGGGTAACGCTTTATCAGGAAACGTATGATCGGCAGACATATCGGAAGAATCATCTTAAAGGGCCAAAGAGCGATTATGATTATCGGATTGAAACTCATGACAGAACAGCTTCTGCAGGTATGCGCCGGATCGGGTTGGGTGTTTTGCTCGGTCTTGCGAACTGGCGCATTGAGGCATTGGCGATGGCGGAACATGCTAACTATCTTATGAAGCGATACTGGCGGAGCGGCGTGTCATTTTCGTTTCCGCGGTTGCGCCCCGCACTTAATGTTTCCGATAGGCAGGAAAACATTGTCATAGACAAACAGTTCGTCCAGATGATGCTTGCGCTTCGGCTATGCTTTGCAGACGCCGGTATTGTGCTTTCGACTCGCGAACGCGCATCGCTAAGGGATGAGCTTGTTAAGATTTGTGTCACACGTATCAGTGCCGGCTCAAAAACCAACCCCGGCGGTTACTGCACCAGGACAGAATCCGCGGGCCAGTTTGAGATCGACGACGACCGCACCGCAGCCCAGGTCGCATCGATGATAAAGTCTGTCGGCGCAGAACCCGTATGGAAAGACTGGGACGCGGGCTTTTGCAGTTGTTAATATGAAGTTTTGCCAAAAAGTGCACCATTTCTGCACCATTTCTGCACCGGTTTCACTTTTTGCGGCAGCTTTTTGAGTCTTAATTCTTAGTAGCTTGTAGGGGTACTGCTCTGATTTCACTTTCTTGGTCGCTGCACAGCGCGGACGCCGGAAAAGATCGTTATAATGATCATCACTAAAAATGCGGTTGCGGTAAAGCAGTCGCCCCATATCCTTGAGACGTATGCCCACTTGATCAATACGGTTCCGATGCAGAACGATTGCAGGAACATTTTTATTTTGCCCGAGACCGTTGCCCCGAAATTGACGCCCCTTGCCTCTGCCATCTGGCGAAGTATCGTAACGATAAGTTCTCTTGCGATGATCGTAAACGCTGCTGACCATCGAAGGATTTCCATTGTTTCAGACGAAATGTTAAAGTTGTTAAGGGTCGGCTGCCTGACGAACGCAAAGCAGACGAAGGCTCCGCAGACCAGGAACTTGTCAGCTAAGGGGTCCACGATCCTGCCGAATTTGCTCGTTACATCGTACATCCTTGCAAGCTTTCCGTCGACGATGTCGGTTAGCCCGGTAACGACGAAGAGAATAAATGCGATAAGAAGAAAGTTCGCGGGTTTTTCAACTCCCATAGAAGGTGCGTACAGGATCATCCCCAGAAAAATAACGGTCAGCACCAGCCGACCGACGGTCAGGGCGTTTGGAACGTGTCTGATTATCCCCTTGTTATCCTGCGTATCCACCTGCTGATCCTTTTAAAGACACGGTTGTACACTTTTTTCTTGCATAAATGGATTCCAGCTTTCGCTGGAATGACAACAATGCTTATTAGAAGTTTACTCTAATCGTCAGAGAAATCAATCATAAAAGCGGCTGGCATATCAAATCGTAGTCTTTGGATCCGGTTACGGTTACCTCGACGAATTCTCCGGGCTGGGCGGGACAGTTTTCAATAAAGCACGCGCTGTCGATATGCGGAGCCTGCCCGAAGTATCTTCCGATGCCGACGCCGTTGCCCAGAACCTCGTCTACCAGGCATGTTAGCTGCGTGCCTTTTAGCCGGTTGGCTTTTTCAAACGCTATCTGCTGCTGGGCGAGCATAAGATCGTCGATCCGTTCGTTCTTGATCTTATCGGTTAGCTGGTCGCTCAGTTTGGCTGCTTCGGTTCCGAGTTCCGGGTAGTATGGAAAGCATCCCAGTGCATCGAATCGAGCCCATTTTACGAATTCCAGAAGTTCGGCGAAGTTTTCGTCCGTTTCTCCGGGGAAGCCGACGATGACGGTTGTTCGCAGCACCACGTTGGGGATCGTTTCCCTTAGCTTTTCTACAAGGGCGGTTGTTTTTTCTTTCGTGTCAATACGTTTCATTGACTTTAGTACACAATCGTTTATGTGTTGGATGGGCATGTCGATATAATTGACGACTTTTTCGCTTTGTGCGATCGTCTCGATAAGCTCGTCCGAGATGTTGGCGGGGTACAGGTACATCAGGCGTATCCACTTTAGCTCGTCGATTTTCTCAAGCTCTTTTATGAGAGTTACCAGTCCGCTTTTTATTCCGATGTCCTTTCCGTAGTTGCTTGAGTCCTGTGCGATTATGCTAAGCTCGGCGGCGCCGTTTTGTGCAAGCTCGCGGGCCTCGGCGACGGCTGCGTCCGGCGGTTTGCTTCTAAACGCTCCTCTTATCGCAGGGATCGTGCAGAACGAACACTTTCGGCTGCACCCTTCGGAGATACGAAGGTATGCCCAATGGCCCGGCGTTATCAACAGCCTGCCGGTGTCATCGTGTACCAGTACCGGTT
>JAGLHQ010000090.1 GCA_023143375.1 Planctomycetota bacterium | reverse complement strand
ACAGAGCCTTTTTTCTTTAGTTTTACCGCATCTTTTATGGCGTCGAGGGCTTCTATTTTTGCCGGCTCTATAAATCCGCACGTGTTGACAACGATGATATCGGCGTTATCAGTATCATTAGTAAGGATAAACCCTTCGCTGCCGATGTGTGCCAGCATCTTCTCTGCATCGACAATGTTCTTGGGACATCCAAGAGCGATAAAACCCACAGTATAAGTTGTTTTTTGTTTTCGCTTTGCCATGCGGATAAAATAACAAAAAATGAGCCAATAGTCTAATAATTTGGCAATACTATTGTAGATTATTTGTTATAATGGCCGATAATAACGTTAGCAATGACGCTTTTACGTGGAAGATATGGATATTACCAATAGACCTCAATCTAGCCCTGCATCTAACAAACTCAGACGATCGTTAGGGTGCTGTGTACTTATCGCGATGATTCTGTGCGTGTCCGGCTGTGGAGACTTTTTCGCTAAGAAACCAACCGAAGTAGAAGCCAAAGCCATCATCAATGACATAGGTCGGGTAAAAGAAAACCCAAACCTTCTGAATCCCCTGCCAGAGATATATAGAGCACCTGCCCAGCGGATAAATGTCAATGGCAAAGTAAAGCTCTTCTACTTTACAAAGAACCATACCGTAACCCAAATCTCTACATTAGTGAAGGAGCAATTGGGTAACAAGGTCAGCTCAAATATCGCAACGAATCAATTGATCATCGAATGTGCCAATGATGCGGATGCTGACAGTGTACTTCAATTTTTAGAGCATGCCGATGTAGCTCCCATACAGGTCAACATTGACTGCCTGATACTGGAAAGATTTGGCGATGAGACAATGGACTGGGAAACCTCTATCATGATAGAAAATTTCCTCGGTGCCGAGATTGCTTTAGGCAAAAACCGGGGAACCTTTGATCCTTTAACTGGGATACTAGAGTCTCTTGAACCAGCTTTTCCAGGCGCGTCTTTACGCGAGGCCGAGCGTGCTACATTCGGGCTTGATTTTGGATATTGGCTAAATGAAGGCATCCCCGGCCATCAGGTCAGAGCCGTTGTCGATATGCTGATCTCAAGAGGTTACCTTAAGATACTCTTGAATCCTACACTTGAGACCGTCAATGGAAAAAAGGCAACAGTTACCATAAGGGACAACGTGCCGCTTGAGCAGACGGTTACCGGTCCCCAAATAGATCCTTATGGGATTACGAAATATCAATGGGTCGAAGACACTCTTACGGTTACCCCTTCGGTTTATGCCGATGGTTCGGTAGGTATCAAGACAGATATAACCATCGGTTCCAGATCCAAGCCGGAAGGTGTTGTTCAGACAGCGATCATTACCGAAAGATCGATCAGTGTCGAAGAGAATCGCATTGATCCGGGCAAGAGCCTTATCATTGGCGGTATGAGAAAATCCGAAAAGCGTTCGGTTGTTCGCGGAGTTCCGTTCTTTAAGGACCTGCCGATAATAGGCGTACTATTTTCCAGTAAGGATTTTGAAGAAAAAGCCACCGAAATAATCTTCATTTTAACACCTACGATCTCTACCAACGGCATGGATCATGTCGAGATGATAGATGAGATAAAGCGAAAACACGACATGACCAAATACGACAGCAGCTTAGCTGCCATGATAGCCGATCCGTTTGGGACAGATGCATACACAGAATCGGTTGAGCGGACGGCGCTTGAAGCCGAAAGCGCAAAGTTTAAAGCCGAAAAACAAGCAGAACTTGCAGCAGCAGAAGTTGCCGCCGCAAGAGAAGATATGACCACAGCCGAGGCTCAAAAAACAGCCGCCCAGGAAGCAATGCGACAGGCTCAGACAGAAGCACAAAAATCAAAAGCTGAAAAGGACAATGCTATCGCCGATGCCCATAAGGCCAAGGCGCTCGCAGATAAGGCAAAAGCAGAAGCAGAAAAAGCAAAGGCTGACTTCGAAGCAGCGAAGGCTGCAATGAATGCTGAAAAGGCCAAACTGGAAGCTCAGCAAAAAGCTCTCGAAGAAAAAGCAAAGCAGGAAGCGGAAAAAGCAGCCGCTGAAAAAATAAACCAGGAGGCTGAAAAGGCAAAGGCCGAGAACCAGCAAAGCGCAGCACCTCAGCCCGACGCCCCCAAAGCTCTTTAGCCGATTTGTCATCCCAGCGAAAGCTGGGATACATTGTTACTGCGTGGAAATGGATCCCAAATCAAGTTTGGGATGACAGTATACAGCACTCTTAACTACTTTCGGTCATTTGTCTTTTGGTTATTCGTGCTTAAAATTTGAGCCACAGGCTTATAGGTATTCGGGTAGTTCGTGGTGCAATGATTCAAGTGGACAGCCGGAGCATTTCGGTTTTGGTTTGCAGTAATTCTTTCCTACCATCACAAGCAACGCGTGAAACTCGTTAAACATCGCAGCGTCCTGGCTCAAAGACGACTCAAAAAACTCTCTCACCTGTTCATAGCCTGCGCCAGGTTCTATAAGGCAATGCCTCCCGGTTACCCTGCATGTATACGTATCGACTACAAAGATCGCCTTGTCAAAAGCATACAGCACGATCGAGTCCGCGGTTTCCATCCCAATACCGTTAACGGATAACAGCTCTTCCCTTAAAGAATGCGTATCCAGGGCGTCAAGCTCGTTAAGATCGCCGTTGTGGTTTTCAAACAGCCAATCGATAAAGTTCTTCAGCCGTTTGGCTTTGACGTTGTAGTAACCGGCAGGGCGAATTAATTCAGCGATGCTGTCGCGGTCAAGTTCGTGAAGTTTTGCCGGGCTCAGCTTGTCGGCCGCCTTAAGATTTCCGATAGCCTTCTCGACATTTGACCAGTTAGTGTTTTGTGTAAGGATCGCCCCTGTGACGATCTCAAAGGTCGTCTGCCCCGGCCACCAGTGCTGGGGCCCAAATCGTTCGTAAAGCAGATCGTAGATTTCTGTAAGTTTCTCAAAGCTCATGAAAATCGATGCCGTTTTTAGTTTTGTATTTTACTTTACTTTTTACTCGTTTATGTTTAACTTCTGCTTGATGGATAAATCGCTCAAAAATAACCATAAGCCAAGTGTAAGCCAATTAGTCGGTTTTGTCAAAGATTCATATCTTGACAGAACCTCAAGGCCGATCTATGCACTGGCATATCTTTTGTTCTTCCTGGTTGTTTACGAAGTGGGAACCATCGCGTTCAACCCGGAAATACTAACTCGCTCGCTGACCGAAACCAAGGTCGTAGTCTCTTTCGTATGGGGGCAGAACCTTTTGAAGTTCCTCGGCTTTTCCGAAAGGATGACATGGATCGCAACGCCGTTTGCCGTAGTGGTGATCCTGCTTGCGTTGCAAATGACTTCAAAGACATCGTGGCGTGTGAGGTTTAAGGATTTCGGCCCAATGTCCATCGAATGTATTCTTCTTGCCGTCCCTCTGATAGTTTTGAGCCTTGGCTTCAATCGTTCCATAAGCCACGCTCAGCAGGTAAGCGGTAACTATCAACATTCTATCGTACAAACCGAAGTCGTGTCCCTGTCGGCAGAGGGTTTTTCCCGGGACGGACAAGAGACCGGCGAAAGCCCGCTGCTTGTAGATATCGTAACCGGCATAGGTGCCGGCATCTACGAAGAGTTTGTTTTTCGACTGATCCTGATATGTCTTTTGATGCTTTTATTTCAGGATATGATAGGCATCAGTTGGCAAAGTTCGGTCATACTTTCGGTTTCGATCGCGGCGATACTTTTCAGCGTTCACCATCATATATTTTTCGTCAACGGCCAGTTCCAGACGGGCGAGCCATTCACCTTCTCAAGGTTTATCTTCAGAACATTAGCGGGAGTATACTTTGCGATAGTCTTTGCGATAAGAGGTTTTGGGATAACAGCAGGCAGTCACGTTTTTTACAATATCATCGCTGCCGTTCTAAACGCCTGCATTCTTAGTTGATATTGCCATTTTTTTTGCAATTTTCACCATTTTTTTCACGTGGCTTAGTCTTTTAAAGTAGCAGACTTGCAAGATTAAGGTCCGATAACCGAGCAAAACTGCTTTTCCAGTACTGATAATTCCCTTGAATTGCAACTACGGTTTTTTGTATAATGAAAATGTGTTATTTGAGAAACAAAAGTATTAACCGGAAGATGCTCTAAATGGATAAGCCCAGAAGTAAATTAGCAATAAGCGAGCTTGCTTTTTCTTTATATCAGCGATCACTGCACCCGGAGCTCTTTACGATACACGCCAAGCGTCATCTTAAAACGGAGAAGTACGAGACGTATGTTTGGGCAACCGGTTGTTCGCACGTTGTCAGCGTTTTCACCGGGGATCTGTGTCTAAGCGAGCTTATAAGTCTGCCAGGCCAGGTGCTTCCTAAGCGAGGCCTTATAGAGCGATTTCAGTTTCGCGGACAGCGGAACCACAAATGCACCCTCAGCCGGGGCCTAAGCTATATGACCGACTTCCAGGTCGAGAAGATGAGCCCAAATCTGTATCAGCAAAGCTATATCGATTTGCAGCGGTTTGCCCGCAACAGAGGTATGTTCGTACGCTTCCCGAAATCATCCGTCGACGGGCTTGAGCCGTTTAGCTATATCGATTTCGAGGCAAGACAGGATGAACTGCATGTTCATACGTTCCACGCTTTCCCGGAACAGGTCACCATCATAAAGACGCAATCGTTGTTTGATTTTCACTAAGAGACGGCGCCGATCACAAGAGACATCGAAGGCAGGAGTTTTTGTGCGCACATCTATTCGCCGCCAAGCCAACCGATCGACATTAGTTTGATGTCTTCGATATCTACCTTATTATCACCGTCAAGGTCTCCGGGGGACCCCAGTTCATCGGTCCAGGTTGAACAATAGTTCGGATCAGACATATCGGGACCTTCGCAATCAATAAGCCAGTTAGAGGAAATGACCGCAAAGTCGAGATTGTTTGCCTGACAGTCATAATTAATATCTCCATATGCAGGTGCGGCGCATAGTTGGAGATCGTCAACACCAAGATAGCTGTTTACTTTCGAATCTACGACATCGGTAACAAAAAAGGTCAGGTCATATAGACCGGCCTCATCAGAGGTGAATCGATGTTCAAATCGTTCCCAGCCAGCTGTGGAACTATGATCGCCAACTTCTTCAACACTTTTATTAACAAGTAAAATATGGCTGTTTGGATCCACGTTATTAGTCAGTGAGATCGTGGCATAGTCGTCATATTCTACAGAATCAAGGTAATCGCATGTCCCAAAGAAATAATAGCCGCTAATCCTGTCACCTTCCTGCACGTTTATCGTCTGCCAGGCTTTGGAATGATATATTGGGTCACGAGAGCTTATGTTGCCCGTTGAAAGCATTAACAGCCGATTTCCGTCTTTAGGGTGTAAACCTATCGTATTCAGGTTGTTGAGCCAATTGTCAGCACTTCCATAACCCACATCCTGCGGCTCGATTGTTGGCAACAGGCAGTTTGCGTCAACGGCGTAATTCTCACGAAACCAGCCTGTAGCAACATCGAAATCTGGTCCGCCGTTAGGGTCATAAAGCTCAAAGCTTGGGTTTTCGATAATGTAGATCCCTCTAATTGTAGTTTTGCCCGGGTTGGTTATGTTATAATCGTAAAGAACTCTACCGCTTCCACCATAGGCTGTTATTCTACCGGCAGCGACATAACCACTTACAGCTTCTGTTTGATCACCGCCAATGGTAACATAGCCCAATTCAATATCAAGAACCGAACCATCCTGGATCGACTGCGCAGCATTCCAGTGATCCAGGTTCAGAACACCGTCATTGACATTTATATATGCAACACCGCCTGATGGGTTAACGGCATCTACCGTGCCAAGACCGATATTCCCCCCGATATTGACAGTTCCGCCGTTGATATCCAGAACACAATTAGTTGCAAGAACACTAGTAGCAGCCATCCACAGATGACCTCCAATGTTCGCAACTCCTCCGGTTTCGACGATCATTTGACAGTTTCGGCTGTAACCGACAGCCAGCCAGCTTGTGCTTGTGAGGTCTCCACCGTTCATAATGCGAAGCACATCATCGCCCTGCCCACCGTCACCTACTACAACATTCACACATCCCTTGACATCGGTCACCTGACACTCTGCGGCGTTGGCTACATTAAACGCGGCTTTGGTGTGAGTGCCATACGATGAACTGTCACCAACCAGGACAGGAAGTCCATTGGTCCAGTTATTTGGGTCGCCCCAGTTACCCACGTCCGGCGGAACGATCCCATTGACAACAGGATTCCACACCGTATTGGCATAGACCGGCAACGCAAAGAACGCATGTACTGCAATTAACAGAGCATACAGCAGCACAGTTCCCTTGGTGCCGGATTTAAGCCACCTAAAAATCATAAAAGAAAACACCTTCCACTTGTCGTTATCGCTCAGCAATAAAATGTCATTGTTCGCCTTTTTTACGAAATAAAGTCATTTATGTTCATTTGAAGCAACTTTTCGATAACATCTTTCATAAGCATTACTTACCCTTATCACGTGTTCGTCGGGCAAATCCACACGTTTAATAATATAAACATCATAGCCTAATCGATACAAGGGTTTTTATCGGAAGATTGCGGTATTATCGGGCTTTAGTTATTGAAATCGCCGGTTTTGGCTGTACGACTGGACGATAGCAGGGTCAAAAGGCCAAATGGAATGTATTTTGCACATTTTAAGGGTAACGAAGAGTTTTAGCTAAATTTGCACGAAAGGAGAAGGTCGATGGATGAAGCAACTTTTGAAAAAAAACTTGATGATTTGGTCAATGAGATAGGCTCGATGCCCAATCCGAAGAAAAAAAGACTCATGTTACTTGCCAAAAAAACGCGAAAATGCCATGAAAAATTGAAAAAAAGCACAGATCGGCTACAGGAATCGCTCGATTACCTTCGTGTAAGCGTTAAATATCTCCTGTTTGATTTGGAGGCAACTCGTCGTGAAAATGCTTATTTAAAGAAACTTCTCGAAGACAACAGCCGATAATTTACGTTATATTCTTATCCAGGCAAATGTAATTGAAAAACACGCCTTGCGCTAATCCTCTGTATCACAGTTGTTACGTCTGGTTCTGCGTTTTTTGTTATCTAAACCCATTTTTTGACCGCGATTACTGTCAAGTCCCTCTCCCAATTTACCGATATCAGGACATACGAATTCACGGTGCCATGATCCAATTTAAAATTATAGCAAAAGGTGCCATGAACAATTGCCCTGAATGGACATATAGACTGAAGAAAGGGCGATACAAATATTACAAAGATAACAGTCTTGATTTGACAGCTTTTAAATGTGTGTTAAAATCAACATGACAACAGACTTTTTTTTAGGACACTTAAACCATGTTTGAACGTTTCACTGACCGTGCAAGAAAAGTAATGGCTTTGGCCAATCAGGAAGCACAAAGATTTAATCACGAATACATCGGTACCGAACATATTCTACTCGGACTTGTCAAAGAAGGCAGCGGGGTAGGAGCCAACGTGCTTAAGAATCTTGATGTTGACATCAAGAAGTTGCGGCTTGAGATAGAAAAGCTCGTAAAGAGCGGACCGGACATGGTTACCATGGGTAAGCTTCCCCAGACACCAAGAGCCAAAAAGGTTATCGAATATGCCATCGAAGAGGCTCGCGCTCTTAACCATAACTATGTCGGTACCGAGCATATTCTGCTGGGCCTTTTACGAGAAACCGAAGGTATCGCCGCACAGGTGCTGATGAACCTCGGCCTTAAACTTGAGGATGTTCGTCAGGAAGTTCTTAACCTGCTGGGAGCAGGCGTCGATAATTCTTATCAGGGCGTAAATAACATGAAGATGCCGGGACCGTCCGCACAAAAGCAGAAGAGTAAAACACCGGCACTCGACAGTTTCGGACGCGACCTTAATGAGCTTGCTGCCAAAAATGAGCTTGACCCTGTTATTGGCAGGCAGGACGAGATCGAAAGACTCATACAGATACTTTGCCGTAGAACCAAGAACAACCCGGTTCTGCTCGGTGAAGCCGGCGTTGGAAAAACCGCGATAGTCGAAGGACTTGCACAGAAAATCGTAAACAAGGAGGTCCCTGAGATATTAAAGGGTAAACGCCTTGTCGTACTCGATCTTGCGATGATGGTAGCGGGTACAAAATATCGAGGTCAGTTCGAAGAAAGGATCAAGGCGGTTATCAATGAAGTCAGAAGGGCAGGCAATGTGGTACTCTTCGTCGATGAGCTTCACACTCTCGTAGGTGCAGGCGGAGCAGAAGGTGCGATCGACGCATCGAATGTTCTAAAACCGGCACTTGCAAGAGGCGAAGTGCAATGTATCGGTGCCACGACATTTGACGAATACAGAAAGTACATCGAAAAGGACGCAGCGCTTGAAAGACGCTTCCAGACGATCCAGGTGGAACCGCCGTCTAAAGATGAAACAGTTGAGATATTGAAGGGGCTTCGTGGTCGTTACGAGGATCACCACAAAGTAGAGTTCACCGACGAGGCCCTTTATCAGGCAGTTGAGCTTTCGACACGTTATATAGCCGGACGCTGCCTGCCGGACAAGGCTATCGATGTGATCGACGAAGCCGGGGCCAGAATACGTCTTAAAAACATGACACCTCCGCCTGACATGGCTGAGATAGAAACGAAGATAGAGCAGCTTCAACGAGAAAAGGACGATGCGGTCAAAAATGCCGATTACGAAAAGGCAGCTTCGCTAAGGGATCAGGTCCAGAAGCTGCATGACGAAAAGAACGAGATACATAAGAAGTGGCAGGAGACAAACAAGGAAGTCTCCGGTAAGGTTGACGTAGAAGTCATAGCAGAGGTCGTCAGTAAGATAACAGGCGTCCCGCTTACACGTCTTGAAAAACAGGAAACACAGAGACTTCTTGAGCTTGAAACCGAGCTGCACAAGACCGTCGTTTCACAGGATGAAGCGATCACTGCTGTCAGTAAATCGGTTCGCAGAAGCCGAAGCGGACTTAAGGATCCAAACCGTCCGATGGGAAGCTTCTTGTTCATCGGACCGAGTGGTGTCGGAAAAACACTGCTTGCAAGAGCACTCGCAGAGTTTATGTTTGGCGATGCAGATGCACTAATACAGATAGACATGAGTGAATACATGGAAAAACACGCTGTCAGCAGAATGGTAGGTGCACCTCCGGGATATGTCGGTTACGAAGAGGGCGGACAACTCACAGAGCGTATACGTCGCAGACCTTACGCCGTATTGCTGCTTGACGAGATTGAAAAGGCGCATTCGGATATTTATAATATGCTGCTTCAGATTATGGAAGAAGGAAGGCTAACAGATTCGTTCGGAAGGTATATCGATTTTAGGAACGTCATACTTATTATGACCAGTAATATCGGTGCCGAGCTTATTAAGAACCAGTCAGGTTTCGGATTCGGAAAGAGGACCGCTGAGTCCAACTTCGATAAGATGAAAGAAATGCTTTCGAAAGAGATCGAGCGTCACTTCAGGCCGGAGTTCATAAACAGGCTCGATTCGCAGATCGTATTTAGGGCACTTACCAGGGACGACCTTACGACTATCGTAGAGTACGAGCTTAACAAGGTGTTCAAACGATTGATCGAGCATGGATTGACGCTGGAAGTTGCCGAGCCAGCCAAGGAGTTCCTTATCGACAAGGGCTACAACCCTGAGTTCGGAGCAAGACCGTTGAGAAGGGCCATCGAGCATTATATTGAGGACCCGCTTGCAGAAGGTCTGCTAAGAGGCGAATACAAGAGAACCGGGCTTATAAAGATAGGTGTTCTCGACGATGACCATCTTAGGTTTGAAAGCGTAGAACAAAAAGAAAAAACCAAAAAGAAAAAATCAAAGACTATAGCCAATTCGGATAGCGAATAAAACAAAGGCCGGCGACTGATCTCAGACGTCGGCCTTTATTAATTGTCATATACCAAGATTCTTTTGAAGCAAATCTCGTTCTGCCTGTGACTGCTGTTGGTCAAGAAGGTTCTCGAATTCAGATTTTCCCATCCATTTCACGGAGCCATCGAGAAACATAACGATATATCCCTTGCCTGCTATCAAGCCGTAATGCTTTTCTGAATATGCAAGGATGTCATAGGGTTTGGGGTTGTAGCCCAGCCATTGCGCACGATAAGTTACGTCACCAAGCCGGACATCTCCCAGGGCCTGCCTTTGGGCGAGAATGAACGATTCCGGAGGCGATGAACGATGTTTCTCACGGTATGCGCGTACCTGTTGCCCAAGCATTTCCATTGTTCGCGTAGCCTCGGATTTATTGAGGATGCCTCTTGCATTAACCATGATTGTTACGAATAGAAAAGTGCAGCAAATCATAGTTATGAAATTAACGATGATTGATTTTTGTTTTTGATTCATCCCAGGTCAACCTTTGTCTTGAAATGAGGATGTTTTCTTTTCGCTGAATTTCCGTATTGCTTCCGGATATGCAATACATTCCTGCTCAAACACGCGATCGGCCAGCGAGTCTGCGTCATCATCGTCTTTCACCTCGCAGACTCTTTGCACGACGATCTCCCCTTTATCGTATTCGTTCGTACAAAAATGAACCGTACACCCGCTGATCTTGCACCCTGCCTTGATCACGGCTTCGTGTACGTGGTGTCCCCACATCCCTTCGCCGCCGAAGCTTGGCAATAGAGCCGGGTGGATATTCATAACGCGGTTTTCGTAGCCGCTTGGGATA
>JAGLHQ010000009.1 GCA_023143375.1 Planctomycetota bacterium | reverse complement strand
GACCGACGCCGGAAAACCCGGAGCATTGAAATAAAGGTAACTGGTCGGTATCCACACCGCCTCGCTGTCCCGGGTTTCTGTCGTATACGTCCCGTCACCGCCGTTATAGTGCGGCGTCAAAGAAGCCTCAAAGGCTTGCGACGTGCCTGTGAACATAAGCAAAACCAGGATCAACAGTGAAAAGCACCGTCGATGAGTTGCACCAAAATTTATTTCTTTTCTTTTAACTGTTTGCTGCATCATCAACCTCCGTTATAAAATGGTTGTTTTGCCTGGGTTTTCCCACATAACATTGTATATTTCGGCCCAGCTATAATCCTTGCCGGCATTATACCAAATATGGCTCGGAAACTCAAGCTTTTCACCCGGACTATCTTGGTAATCAGCTATATTTATCGGACGATCCATGCGATTTCCGCCTCACTTAACGCACAACCATAAATCCAGACATCATCCGGCATTCATCGGCATAATTACACTGCTAATTCAGACATATTATTTTGTGGCAATAACTCGAATATCTTTGAGCCGATTGCAAAGCCCGGTTACGATATATCGGGGTTGGGCCTGCTGCAAAAAGCACCTTTAATGCCATTTTTGCTTAAAAACGGGGTTTATTCTTTGACTTTGTCCCGCCCGAACCATTCTTAGAAAATCTGAGCTTGACAATCTGGAACAACTACGATACACTAGGTGCGTTAAGGTTGGAAGTTTTATCGTGGGGAACGTATGAAACTAACAGTCAATCAAACGGACGGCAGCGTCAAAGAATTCAGGTTCAAACGCGGACCGATCTACATCGGAAGGCACACCGGATGTCAGGTATTCCTCCCGGATAAAGATGTATCTCGCAAGCACGCCGTTGTTTACGATCAGAACGCCGACTGGATACTTGAGGATATGGACTCGCCTAACAGGACATTTCTAAACGGTACCGCCATACACAAAGCAACGATCACCAGCGGCGATATAATCCGTATTACCGACTTCTCCATACGTGTCGATATAAGCGCAAACAATTCGACCAAACAGAACATAAAGCTGATGGAAGATACGTTCGTTCCGTCCAAGGACGAGTTGCACGTTGAGATACGTCATCCGGAGAGCTTGAGGGCGGCGCCGATTAAGATGCCTGCCAAAAGAGCCAAAGACTTTGCAAGGGCGACACGGAAGCTAAGTGCCTGCAAGAGTATTAAGTCACTTCATAAGGCACTGGTCGATGTACTGCTGCCGCAGTTGCGGGCGCTGGATGTGTGGGTTGGTTTGCGCACAAGCAGCGAAGGTGAGATGGACTGCTTCGGGGGCAGGAAAGTCAGCACCGAACGGGTTCGGATGGGCAACCTTGCAGGTACCCAGTGCATCGAGGAAATAATGAAGCGGTGCAACTATGTGCTTATCCCGGATCTGCCGCGTAAGGTGACCGCTGGGGGGATACGTTCGGCGATAATCGCCCCGGTGCTAATCGACGGGAAGTGCCACGGCGTACTCTATGCCGAGAACTCGACCGATCACGAACACTACGTCGCAGCCGATCTCGATTACCTGATGCTGATAGCGATACACGCAGCAGCAGTACTCGA
>JAGLHQ010000089.1 GCA_023143375.1 Planctomycetota bacterium | reverse complement strand
AAGTAACTCGCGCTATGTCCGCAGCCACGGGTCAGGACGATTGCAATGCACTGGTCAAGCCTTCCGGAAACCCAAAGTTCGGCGACTACCAGGCAAACGGCATCATGGCTCTTGCAAAAAAGCTAAACACAAACCCGCGCCAGCTTGCACAGCAGGTCGTAGATAAACTGGACATCGATGACATCTGCGAAACCCCGGAGATAGCAGGCCCCGGCTTTATAAACCTAAGACTAAAAACAAACTTCCTCGTTGACCGCCTCTTAGAAATAAACGCAGACGCAAACAACCGCCTTGCTGTTGATAAAGTTGCTGACGCTCAAACAGTAGTCGTAGACTTCTCAGGCCCAAACATCGCAAAACAAATGCACGTCGGCCACCTGAGATCAACCATCATCGGCGACAGCATTTCAAGAATGCTAGACTTCCTCGGCCACAACGTAAAACGCCAAAACCACATCGGCGACTGGGGTACACAATTCGGAATGCTGATAGCATATCCTGATTGGAGGATAAAATGTGAAAGTCAGGCACCTGAGGGGGCAGAGCCACTCATTGATGCTGTTGGAAATAGATGTATTGAGGATTTGGAATGGTTGTATAAAGAAGCTAAGCGTGTATTTGATAGCTCTTCAGAATTTGCTGATTTCGCAAGAAAAAGTGTGACGCAATTGCACAATCTTCATCCAGCTACAGTCAAGTTATGGAAAAACATCGTTGACGAATCACGAAAACATTATCAGCCAATATACGACAGGCTAAGCGTCCATCTTGATAAGAGCAACGAACGCGGCGAAAGTTTTTATGCCGATAAACTTGCCCCCGCCGTCGATTGGCTAAAGGATAAAGGCCTTGCAACAAAATCAGACGGCGCAATGTGTGTCTTCCTCGACGGCTTCAAGAACAAGGAAGATCAACCGTTGCCCTTTATAATTCAAAAGTCAGACGGCGCTTTTCTTTACGCTACTACTGACTTAGCTGCCATGCGTTTTCGTCTTGATGAATTAGGCGCCAAACGGATCATCTACGTAACCGATGCCCGCCAGAAGCTCCATTTCCAGATGCTCTTCGGCACTACCGAACAAGCCGGCTGGAAAGACGACGACGTAAAGCTTCAGCACGTTACATTCGGCACAGTTCTTGGCGAAGACGGCAAACCCTTCAAAACCAGGTCCGGCGAAAACATCAAACTCTCCGACCTGCTCGACGAAGCGGTAACCCGCGCAAAGGCAGTCGTAGAATCAAAGAACCCAGACCTTTCCGATGCCGAAAAGGACAAAATAGCAAAGGCCGTAGGCATAGGTGCGATTAAGTACGCCGACTACTCCAACAACCGCGAAAGCGATTACGTATTCAGCTTCGACAAGATGCTTGCGATGGAAGGCAACACCGCACCATACATGCAGTATGCTTTTGCCCGCATAAAATCAATCGAACGCAAAGCCGCCGATAAGGGAGTGGATATTGAAAAGGACCTGAAGGGTTTAAAGAAGCTAAATCTAACAGACGCCGCAGAGCTTGACCTCGCCAAGCATATATTAAGATATTCAGAAGCCATCGAATCCGCTGCTGCGGAATGCCGCCCGAATTATCTTACAAGCTACCTCTATGAGCTTTCGCAAAAGTTCAGCACTTTCTACAACGACTGCCCTGTTCTCATCGCAGAAGCTGACAAACGCCCGACAAGATTGCTCCTCTGCAAGCTAACAGAAAAAACAATAGCCCATGGTTTAACAAACCTGCTAGGAATAGAAGTAGTAGAAAAAATGTAAGGGGAAACCGTGAACATCGTTATCGAACACGAGATGCCAACAGCAGATATATTCTGTTCACTCAAAAAATCTGTTTCTTGGCCAACTCCCGAGATCGATGATGCATCTGACGCTCTAAGCGGTACACTGTTTGGCGTTGTGGCAAAAATCGATGGTCAGGCCGTGGCGATGGGACGTATTGTTGGCGATGGTGCTCTTTGCTTTTCTGTACAGGACCTCATCGTACACCCGGATTACCAGCGCCAGGGTATAGGTCGCCGTCTGATGGACGAACTCATGTTATTTATAAAGACCTGCGCACGATCCAAAGCCCGCATCACTCTCTTTTCAGCTCCGGGTCTCCAAGGCTTTTACGATCAATACGGTTTCATTGAACGACCTGGAAATACCAACGCTCCGGGTATGATCTACACCAAAGAATAAACGTCGTCAAAAAAATGTAATAAGCTTCTCATAAGGCTGTTTATGAAAAACAGAAAGAACAATTTAGCGGGTTATATTTTTGTTGCCGGATTAGTTTTGTTTTTAGCATTGCCGATCTTTAGTGGTATCACACGACTTATCGAAGGCGACCAGAAATACCAAACGCAAAATGTAAAATCATGCCTCATAGGTTTTATCGAAAAGAATAAAAGACTCCCTTCCAGCGAAACGGATATCCAGAAGAACGGGTTTATAAAAGTTGAAACCAAAAACAACATAACAACCTACTACGTCAACACCAAAAACAGCAGGCATCCCACAGATGGTTTCAAGCCGGTGCCCGACTTCAAAAAAATAAAGATCGCCTACGGAATAAAAAGCCGCGACCTTGCCAGAAAGGGAAAGATCATATACAATAAAAAAACCGGCTACGAGCGACTACTTATGATACAGGGCCCGTGGAGATCGCAAAAAAAACTATACGAACAAGCAACTTATGAATTATATCAAGAGCTATTAGATCAATTAGGATTAACTGACGGTTAGGGTTGTATAATAATAAAAGTGCCGGTTCCACCGGCTTCCTCTGCGTTCTTTGCGATCTCAGCGGTAAGATAAAAGGAGCTTCCGTGAACATAATAACAGAAACAATTCCGGTTAAAACAAACGCCCGTAACCAGATGATAGACATAACCGCCGACGTCGCAGATGTCGTTCGCAGATCGGGCATATCCAACGGCGACTGCATCATCTTCTGCAACCACACCACCGGCGCCATCACCATCAACGAAAACGCCGACCCCGACGTTGTCGGTGATATGCTTATGACCTTGAACGAGCTTTTCCCAAAGGATCGCCCCGGCTATCGGCACGACGAAGGCAACTCGGACTCACATATCAAATGCACACTCGTCGGCTGCAGCGAACAGGTGCTGATCGAAAACGCAAACCTCCACCTCGGCACATGGCAGGGAATATACTTCTGCGAGTTCGACGGCCCACGCAGCCGAAAAGTAACGATCCAAATAAAAGGGAAATAACCGCCAAATCGCCCTAAGTACCCTAAATTGCCAAAAACCCTCAAGTTTTCCATTTTAACAGACGATAAATCTGTATAAGAACGCCGAATTGTTCTTGAAAATGGATTTTTAGTCTGAAAACGAGGAAAAATGCCGGATATTAAGGAAAATATCGATTTATTCGCTGATATCGCAGCCCCCCCCCAGCCCATCCAGCTCGCAGAGGACACCGCGCAACAACTGAAACTTGCAGGTCAGGTTCAGCGGTCTTTCCTTCCCTCACAGCTTCCGGACAGCGACAAGCTCAAGTGGTCGGCGATCTTCAGGCCCGCGGACTTCGTCTCCGGCGACATATACGACGCAACCCGCCTTGACGAGCAACACATCGGTTTTTATATTGCAGATGCCGTCGGCCATTCGGTTCCCGCTGCTTTGCTTACGATGTTCCTAAAGCAGGCGCTCGTTATGAGGCAGACTACCGGCGAGGACTACCGCATCTTCGGCCCGACAGACGTGATGAGGAACCTCAACCAAAAGATGCTCGACCAGAAGCTCGACGGATCGCTGTTTGCAACGTGCTGTTATTGTTTACTGAATACTAAGACAATGCAGGTGACCTACGCCCGCGCGGGCCACCCATATCCTATACTGATCAAAAAGGATGCTTCGCCGGTACAACTGCAAAACCGAGGCGGGCTGCTCGGCGTCTTCCAGCAGACAGAGTACGCCCAGGACACCGTACAGTT
>JAGLHQ010000088.1 GCA_023143375.1 Planctomycetota bacterium | reverse complement strand
TCAGATACTGTCTGGAATATCTGGAATATTTTTTCAAAATGCTTTTCCTCAATGCCGGGGCCGTTATCAGAAATACTAAAACGCCAGTTGTCTCCATCTTCGACACAGCCGATATGTATCTGACCTTCGGGCTTATCCATATATTTAATAGAGTTGCTTAACATGTTTTGGAAAAGCTGGCTGATACGTGTTTTCTCGGCCGGTATTACAGGCAAATCATCATCAACCGTTATGGATATGTTCTTAGGAGCCGCAAGCAAATCTATCACTTCCGGAATTACCTGATTAAGTTCAATGTCTACAATATCTTCCTTGACGCGTCCGACACGTGAATATTGGAGGACACCATCGATCAGGTCCTGCATACGGCCAACACGGGACTTAAGAAGATCCATCTGCTGCTTACCGTCATTCCCTAAAGCATCACGGTAATCATCGCTGAGCCAATTTGCAAGAGAACTGATACCGCGTAAAGGAGCTTTCAGATCGTGAGAGATAATATATGCAAAGCTCTTAAGCTCATCGTTTACGCTTTCTACCTGCTCTAACAGCTTAGCCTGGCGTTTCTCAGCTTCCTTAAGCTCCGTTATATCATTGATAACAAAAAGCACACCCAAATTGTTTAAGTTCTCATCTGTAATAGATGTAGATCGAAGATAAGCGGGAAACACTTGTCCGTTCGAAGAAACCATTTCAGTTTCTCCCGTCCAAAAACCTCCATTTAAGGACTCTCGATAAGCATTAGCGCCAATAGTAGGATTAATAAAAATGGAATCAAAATCTATCGTCTCAGTATCTTCAAATGAGAACTTAAACAAATTTCCAAAAGCAGCATTTATGTAAATTATATGTCCTTCTCCATCCGTGATCGCCATGGCATCGGTTGCATTTTCCATAGCAGTCTGAATTTGACGCAATTTCTGCTCTGTTTCGTCATGCTCGACAGCTTCGCTAAGAGTGTGAGCGATATTATCAATAAGACGACGCTCCTCTTTTAGGAACGGACCTTCGCCAACCTCGGGCTTCTGCTCTGAATAATACACTTCAATTGTGCCCACCTTTTCGTTATACAATATGATATCAGCAGATTGTTTCCATTTGGTTACTGCAAAAATATCAGTCGTAAACTCCTGTCCGTTAAAGATGATTCTCGCACACGTTATCGCTGGATATTGCCAACCGGCTGGAATCAATTTCACGAGCCCCTGTAGCATTTTATCCCGAGTAATATCCATCCGTTTAGTCAATTTTGAAAAACCGTAAAGACAATCAAGTTCCTTAACACGTCCCGTCAGAACCTCTTCGATCTGCTTACGTTCGTCGATTTCTTCATTCAGCTCATCCATGGAAGCGGTTGTCCTACTCAAATCCTCAGCCATTTTGTTGAAGGAAGCAGCCAGTTCGCCGATCTCATCTTTGGATTTCACCTCGGCTCGAACATCCAGATTTCCCTTACCAATCATCTCGCTTTTCTTCTGCAAAGCGCAAAGAGGGTTAGAGATGGAACGGGAGATGAATAATCCTAAACCTATTGCTGCAAATACAGCAACAATACTCGTTATGATAGTGATGGTAGTAGTTTTATTAATTCCTTTTGCAATATTTTCTTTTGCTGGTTCTATGTGTGCCTTATGTACATGTTCAATGATTGTTAATGAATTTTCATGGCCAATCTCTGCATATTTATCAGCTTCCCCTGCTTTTTTATGTAGTGTTTCTAAATCGGCTCCTTGTCCATAAAGTTCAAAGGCTTCTTCTACTGCAGCATTATATTTTTCCATGCTTTCATAGTACTTTTTCACCAGGGGTTTTACATGCTCACACGTCTCTGTATAATATTTCTGATATATTTTTGTCCACCGTTCCTTCTCGTGAAAATAATCGGCTCTTTTCTCTTTTAGACCTCTCTGCACAAAAAGAAAATCTTTTACTGCAATCTCCTGATGCTCCTGTGCTTCCATTAAACCCCACACATCATTAAGATGCGATATGCTTCTATACACTTCCTCTTCGGCGATCCTTTTTGTATTATTGTTTTGAAAAATAGCAATAATCCCAATAAATCCCGCTAACAAAGCAATTCCTACAAATCCCAAAGTTAATTTTGTGCGTATCTTCATTATCTCGCCCTTTTTTTCTTTCCAGCACGTTTAATTTGTCTCATATCGAGCTCTTTGAAATGGCTTCCTGGAGCATCAAGTCTTTGGAATATTCCTGAAATATCTCAACCCTGTGATAAATATTTCCGTCAATCTCGCCCATGATCCTTCCAGCTAAAGCCGAAGAGCCCTCTGCGATACTTTGTGTCAGTGCTTCCTGGCTCGCATAAATAGAGAGATACCCAACCACTCCCACCAGCAGGGCCACAATCAGGAATTCCAAAATCATTTTATGACTTATCCGCATTTCTTTACTCAGCTTCTTCCAGTTTCTCTAATTTCTTTCTGATGATATTTCCCAGCCGTGATACCACAAACGGCTTGGTCATATAGTCATCCGCACCTAAAGCCATCGCTTCGTCTATATCACCTATAGTGTCCTTTGCGGTCAGCATAAAAACGGGAATGTCCCTTGTTTCATAATGACCTTTCAGCATACGCAGAGTTTCCATCCCGTCCATTTCCGGCATCATCCAGTCCAGCAGGATCAGATCGGGGCTTTTTTTCAATGCGATCCTGTAACCTTCTTCGCCATCTTTGGCCTGATAGATATCAAACCCATCCATCTTCAGGTTATATTCCAACGCCAACCTGATCCGGGCGTCATCATCAATAACTAAAATTGAAATTGCGTCACTCATTGACATGTCCAAACTAACCGACCAGGTTTTCAGGATTACGCGTTGCACTTTTTACTTTTTTGGGCTCTTCTTTCTTCTTGTTCCAATGCTTTTGCCTGTTGGGTATGCAATCCTTTAGTTTCTCCTTGATCATATCTCCCAGCTTTTCAGGATCGAAAGGTTTGGTTATGTACCCATCTGCCTTCGCATCAAAAGCATCCTCTATGTCACCTATCGTTGCTTTTGCAGTTAACATGATCACAGGTATTTTCTCAAGCTCATAGTCCTCTCTGATCGCCTCTAAAAGCTCTATGCCGTCCATTTCAGGCATCATTCTGTCTGATAACACAACTTTGGGCTTTTCTTCCATGCTGCGAAGCATCTCAAGTGCAACCTTACCATTTTCAGCTTCCTGGATTTTAAATCCTTCCAGCTCCAGATTATATTTAATGATCTGGCGAATGTGATCTTCGTCTTCTACAACTAAAACTGATATCCACGATTCCATTGGAAAATCTCCTTATTACCTATAACATAAACATTTTTCATTTAATCTTTTGCATGCATATAAATCTTGCTCTTTAGCTTTTGTACGAGTTTATCAGGATCGAAAGGTTTTTTAAGATATCCTTCTGCGCCTAACGCAAAAGCTCTTTTTATATCAACCTCGGATTGCATGGCAGTTAACATATAAACCGGCACATCCTTTAAAGATGGATATTTTTTAAGCTCCTCTAATGCTTCAATGCCGTTCATCTCAGGCATAACAAAATCCAACAAGATAAGATCTGGTTTCTTGTATTTGGCAAACTTTAGAGCTTCAACACCATTGACTGCAAGGCATACCTCAAAGCCATTAGTTTCAAAAGTATAGTTAAGAGCGGTACGAATATGTTCTTCATCTTCGACTATTAAAATTATGGGTTTTTTATCCATTCTATTTATACCATTCAAAATTAATTTTTCAGTTAAATCTTGACCTTTCCCTTGAGTTTCTCGCGAAGCATTTCGCCAAGTTTCAAAGGGTCAAAGGGTTTTGTAATATAATCATCTGCACCTTTTTCAAGTGCCTCTTCCATATCACCCGACATGCCCTTAGCGGTAAGCATAAAAACAGGGACATCCTTGAGCTCATCATCTTTCTTAAGTTCGTCTAATACTTCTAACCCATTCATTTCCGGCATCATCCAGTCACAAAGAATTAGCTGTGGTTTTATCTCTTTTGCCTTTTCAAGACCAGCACGCCCATTTTCGGTCAAGGTTACATCGAAGCCGTCCATCTTTAAATTGTATTCTAGAGCCACTCTGATGTGAGCTTCGTCTTCTATAACAAGAACTGATATTTGTGTAGACATCGGCTAATCTCCCTTTTGGATTACTTCAGGCAAAAGTTTTTTAATCTCGTTTATAAGATTTTCAGCTTCGTATGGCTTGGCTAGCACAAGGTTGTTGCCTGATGATTGCTTTGTCTTTTCTTCATTTTTTGACAACAATGCCGTGAGAAATATAATGGGTATATCTTTGGTCGCCGGGCTTCCATTAAGTTCCTCAGCTACTTGTGGGCCATCCATATCCGGCAGCATAACATCAAGCACAATAAGATCAGGCTGCCTTGACTTAGCCAGGACAATAGCATCCCTGCCTCTGCCTGCTGTGACTACCGAATACCCTTCAGTAGTCAGTAAGTTTTCAAGAGCCCGCAAAAGATTCTTCTCGTCATCAACAATAAGAATTGTTTGATCATTCATTTTTCACACTATATCTCTTAATTGGTTCACGATTCGTTCTATCACCTCCCCCAAAAATAAAAACAGCATCGCCTTTAAAATGTACTATCTCCTG
The DNA here is from genome assembly GCA_023143375.1 of Planctomycetota bacterium. Classification (GTDB taxonomy): domain Bacteria; phylum Planctomycetota; class Phycisphaerae; order Sedimentisphaerales; family Anaerohalosphaeraceae; genus JAFGKL01. The sequence goes on along the minus strand of JAGLHQ010000088.1, from coordinate 11,321 downwards.
CTATACTTTGGGGGTATCGGCTTAAATAGTGATGAAAAGAAGCAAAAATCTTAATTGTCCCAAGAAAAACCCCTACCCACTGTGACTGTCTATAAGACCTTGTAATTACACAGGTTGTGTTAGTTCTTGCAGCAATCAAATCTTTAAAGTGTTTACAAAAACTGTTTTCATGTCCGATAACTCTTGGCTATTGGATTACCCTGCCAAAACTGGAGCATCCCGAAGGGACTCGGACCTAAACCTTCGGATCGACAGAATGTTAAAGCCACTTTTTAGGGTTCTTGTAACTCATTACAAAACAACAACTTACAACCACAACTCTTTTCACTTAAAATACATTGCAGATAAAGGTAAGAACAAGGTAAGGCCAGGGTATGACTGATAGAACGTCGTTGGTACACTTTTTGGTGCACCTGGAACTAACCGACTTCGGTCATGAATGACCGATTTGAGTTTTGACTGAGGTGCTTTACAGATGACGGACACTTGGTTTGCCAATCTTTCATTTTGGTTCTCCTCGCCCTTCGGGGCCTTCCTCGGGAGAACCATTATATACATAAACACTGGGAACGGCAGAGCCTTATAAATTCTCACCGGCAGAGCCGGTGGTTTAGGTTATGAATTAGCTCAATTGTTTCTTTTACTTTCGCAATTACACCTGCCCAGTCTTTGGCTGCTATGAGTTCTCTTGTAATCAGTTTTGAACCCATTCCCGCACAGACGATCCCCGCACCAAACCACTCGCTAAGGCTTTCCTTTGTTGGTGACACTCCGCCTGTAGGCATGATCTCTGTCCACGGGCAAGGCCCCATAGCTGCCTTTACAAACGCAGGCCCGCCAACCTGAGCTCCGGGGAACAACTTGCAGATATCGACGCCTAATTCGTGTGCCTTATGTATCTCGGTCATCGAACCACAACCCGGCGAATAAGGTATCTTACGCTTATTACACAGTTTTGCGGTTTCCTCGTCAAGCAATGGCCCAACCACAAAATCCGCACCTGACGCGATATACATAGCTGCCGTCGCCGAATCTACGATACTTCCGACTCCAAGGATAAGCTCAGGCTTCTCTGCATCTCTGTATTTGCAAAGCTCAGTGAAAACTTCTATCGCCCTGTCACCGCGATTTGTAAACTCTATTGCCTTAGCTCCGCCGTCAGCACAGGCTGTGGCGATGTTTTTTACCGTCTCAAAATCCCCATTATAAAAAACCGGTATCAAACCGACATCCTTCATTGTTGCCAACACGTCTGATCTTCTATGCCTTGCCATAATTATTCCTTTCTAATCATGATAGATTTTACCTTTGCGATAATCCGTCCACGCAGGTTCAAAAGCCTTTCTGTCCGCCGGCGCAATTCTAACCGGAATAGATTCGCATTTGAACAGGCTTTCACTGTTAGCATCAAATGTAATTCTTATTATTGATTCCCTAAGCTCTTGGTTCTCAGATTTGAATTTCAAAGCCTCTCCCGTATCAGGATCCTTAATATCAGGATGAACCTCAACCCCGTCATCACTCAATACTAGATGTGATCCCCTCGAACCGGAACCGGCTTCAAGAAGCTCGATTATCGCCTTAAGCGTTGCAATACTCGCAAGCGAAAGATGCCTCGCCTGCACAGCCGCTATAAGGTCGGTCCTTTTCTTAACCGCCAAACCGTTTTTCTCTATATCGTTCGACAGACCTATGACCTTTTCGATCGCTTTTTTAGCATTATCGATCTCCCTTACATGCCCGCCAAAAGCAGTCATCGTCTCCTGGATAAGATTTATTGCCTGCGGACCGGTCATTTGCGAATTACCGTAAAGAGCTTTAATCCTGCCAATCACTCCTTCGACCTGGCTTTCAATGTTAACATTACTTGCCATCTCAACACCATAAGCATTAACGATAAACTCCGCTGCTCGTTGAGCTCCAACCTGACCCGCATTAAGAGCCGACCCACCCGGACGTTTGACGCCATGCGAACCTGCCATCTCACCGATAACAAATGTATGTTTGATATTAGACTCCCACCATTTGTTAATCCCAAATCCGCCGTTGTTGTGTTGCGCACAAACAGCTATCTCCAGAGGCTCCGAGTGCAAGTCAATGTCATGTTCTTTATAAATATCTATCGCAAGCGGATTCATATGCTCCAGCCGCTCTATCGGTAATCTCTGCATCGCGCCGGTCGCCTTCAGATAATCCAATGCCTCCGGCTCAAGGTCTTCTATGCAGAATTCTTTCATCCCGTCATTACCAATTGGGTTATGAATGAAATCCATAAAAACCCGTCTACCCTTTTGTGTTTCATTAAACACAATAACATCGATCAATGATGATTGCAGATTTTCTATCCTCTGAGGATCGAAAGGCCACTGATAACCTTTAAGAAAAATATCCGTCGCCATCTTGCCGGTCGTCGGGAAAAAGTCCGTTAAAAATTCACGCTGGTCATTACCTTCGGCATCGGTACTGAAAATCCTGGGAACCACCTGCATATAAGTCCCAGAAACATTCCAGCGGAATTTCGTACTGGCCATGCCAAATTGGGATTCGGTGATGTTCTCGGCAGCAAGGCCGGCTTTAAACGCGATTCCGTGGATACCCGTCTGACCAAGCGGATATACGCTGGTTTTGTAAAGGGCTCCGGGGCCGCCGGCTGCAAGAACAAAGTTCTCTGCGAGGAAAACGTTTATCGCAAGATTTTTATCATTTAATTCTTTTTTGTATATTGTAGCTAAGCCGATTATTCTTTTGTTGTCACCATCACCATCGGTGATAAACTCAACGGCTTCCTGATGATCATGAATCGAGACGCCGTATCTTCGAATGATCTTTTCAAGGCATTGGCTCATGAACTTACTTGTTTTAGGCCCTGCTGAAGTTGCTCTTTCATACGGGTCGTGGTCGGTCTTATAGCCGATGTACGTGCCCATCGGGTCATTGGGAAATGGCACGCCGGCTTCGACGAGGTTATAAAAACCGCGAAGTGAACCGATCCCCTCTGCCAGTGCAAGATCACCATGACAGCAACCGGCGGCTGTTAAACTCTTTGCAAAACTTTCCGCACTGTCTGCGATAGCCGGGCTGGTACCCATTTTATAATAGGTCTGCTTATCGGAACCACTCATACGGGAGGCGCCCAGCGGCAGGCCGGCAGTGACAACCGCAATTCTGTCCTGGGGATTTGGGATGCCTTTTTGATCCATGTATTCATACAATTTCTTGGTCGCATTCATACCCGCAGCGCCTGCGCCAATTACAACTGTATTATATTTATGAATCGTTACATCCTGATCTGCAATTTTTCGTGTTTCCATTGTTTCCTCAACGTTTACAGTCTTTGCCAATGGTCATCCAAAAATTCCTTTTTCAGCCAACCGATCGATCTCGTCTTGCGAATAGCCTATTTCCAAAGCCACGTCGCGGTTATGCTGTCCGAGCCTGGGGGGGAAGTCCTTTAGTTGCGGCGGGGTGCCCTTTAAACGCACCGGAGTCCCGAGCAGCTTTAGCTCACCGACTTCTGGGTCCTCCATCGTAACGACCATGTTATTGCAGGCAATCTGCGGATCGCGGGCGGCATCTTCAAAGCTGTTAATTCGGGCACACAACACGCCTTGGCTCTCCAGCTCGACCATCCACGTTTCGGTTGTTTTCTTTAGAAACTCCTGAGCCAGCAACGTGTTTAGCAGTCCCTTGTTTTCAACCTGCAGATCCTCACTGCTGAACTCGGATCGCTGTGACAAATCCCCGAGTCCGACAGCAGTCGAGATATCGCGCAGGGCGTTGCTGGAAAAGACCGGTGAAATTTCGATAAACCCATCGGCGGTCTGGAACGCTTTATTGATCGCAGCCTCGGTTCCGCCGACGGCTGCGGGACGATCGATCTTTTCGGCATTTAATCTTGATGCCGCGTCCCATGCGTGGGCGTGGAAGGCAACACTGAGCAGATCGGTGGACAGGCACTGACCCTCTCCGGTGCGCAAGCGATGCACCAGCGCGGTCAGAATCCCGATCATCAGGTTCAGCCCGGCCGGATAGTCGACGCTGATGCCGCCGGGAATGGGTGGGTTTTCTTCATCGTAAAAGGTAAACCATCCACCTTCAGCACGCGCCATCATGTCGTGACCGGCGCGTTTGCGTTCGGCATACGGCCCCGTGTCACCCCATCCGCTCGATGCGGCATAGATCAGCGAGGGATTGATTTCCTTCAGGTCATCGTAACCGAACCCCAGCTTTTCCATGACCCCTTGACGGAAGTTGTGTACCAGCACATCGGACGATTTGACCAGCTTGCGGATGATCTCCTTGCCATCGTCTTGTTTCATGTCCACTGTGACGGATCGTTTGTTCCGGTTGAGGTTTGCAAACGGCAACGAAACATCTTTGATAAACGGTCCCCATGCCCGGCTCCAGTCACCACTGCCGGGACGTTCGACCTTGATCACATCGGCGCCATAGTCGGCCAGTATCTGGGTGCCGACCGGACCTTGGTACACATGGCTGAAATCAAGGATGCGGATGCCTTCTAATGCTATTTTTGAGATCATTCTATTTCTTTCCTTTTTTCGTAATAAAATCATGTAACCTTTGTAGTGTGTCTGGGTCCTGCAAACAACTGACAGAACGAAATGCTTCGGCAGCGGCGTTTTCATCGCGAGCCTTCCGCTGTTGATCATTCAATACCGCTTTAAATTGACAGATCGCATTTTGGTTGTTGGCGATAACGGAGGCGGTAAAATCATTTAGTTCATTTTCGAGTTCGGTCTTGCTTCCCGCAAAATCAACGAGTCCGATCTCAGATGCCTTGTGAGCATCGATCGTTTTTCCGCTGTAATAATAGTACTTGGCTTTGGAAGCGCCGATGCGCCCAGCCAACCGCCGGGTACCGCCCCAGCCAGGTACAAAGCCCAGCGCTGCTTCGCAATGTGCCAACTGCGCATTGTCGGAGGCAAAGATCAGATCGCATGCCATCGCCAGTTCCAGGCCTCCGCCCATTGCGTAGCCTTCCATCACGGCCACAACGGGCACCGGCAGATCTTCAAGCATATTGAGAACCCGGTGCCCCTGCATCACCCATGGAATAATGGTTTTCTCATCGGTATGCTTAAGCACGTTGATATTTGCACCGACACAGAAAAAACGTTCGGAGTCGCTGCGCAGCAACACGACACGTGTTTTCTGTTGGCGAATTTCTTCAATGCAGCTTTCCAACTCGCCGAGAACATCGTCATCCAACGTAGTTGGTTTGCCTGGCAGCGGCTCCATAAGGATCGTTGCTACTTGGTCTTCGATCTGACATTTTATTCGTGTTACAGCCATGGTTATTGACTCCTTAAGGTAATCTCGTGATTTCATACATTTTTTCGAGCAAACCGAGATTGCCAAGCACAAAGCCTGCGAGTGTGGCAATAATCACGCCGAGGATCGTTAGCATTGCCGCACGCGACTTCGGCGTAGGATCCTTGAAATAGAACACGCCCCAAAGCGCATTTACCACAACGCAAAGCGAAGCAATAGTATACCCAGGTCCCGTACCGATCGCTTCGACCGTTAGCAGCATGCCGAAAAAACCTATCGCCCAAAGTGTGCCTGAAGAAAACACTCGCACATAATCAAGCTTATTTTCCATCTTCGGTGCCTTGCCGGTAAGGGCGACCATTATAGATGTACCTATCACCATACCAACAGCCAAAGGCAATCCGGAAGCCCAGGGTGAAATTTCAACTCCGCTTTTCTGGGATACATATGTGGCCGGAATATAAAAGGTTCCCCAAAGGATACCTGCCCCGATGGCTCCCAACAAACCGCGTATGGCTGACTTGCCTTCCTTATCCTCTTGGTCTGAGCCTGAGTCACCGGAAAAGATGATCATCAGGATGCCGAGGATCACCAGTGCTATCGCCTGAATAGCCACCAGTCCGATCAACAGCGAGCTGTCGCGGAACTGGCCAAAAAGTGTCAGACCCCAGATAAAGGAAACGATGATATTCAGCGGTGCCCAGATTCCGAACGCTTTGGCAATACCGATATGCTTACAAGCCACAAAAGCACAATACGCGCTGACTGCCCAGATCAAACCGCCAATTACTGGCATCCATGCCACGGCAGATTCCAACTGCGTCTGCTCACCTCGGACAAATAAAATGACCGCAGCGATCAGGCAGGTAGCTACTGCCACATAGAATATCTTAACCTGCTCATTGACAAACTTGACCTTCTGCGAAGGGACAAGCCACGTCCCCCATGCCATGACCGTAGCGATCGCGTAAAAAATCCCTAATGTATCCATTCTGCTTCCTTTCTTTTAATGAACATTGACAATTCAATATTTTAACTGTTTACAACCGGCGCAGTTAATTCACCATTGATCCATAATTCAAACTGCCTGGGTTGTTCTGGTATTTTCATACTTAGTTCTTTATAATTTTATTAATTGGGCCAACTAGATTTTAATTTCAGATACTACTATTTTATAGCATGAATGTAACCGTCAGACGACATGACGTACGCCTTGCCTTTGTAAAGTGCAGGGGTAGACTCCTCCACTTTGTTGCCCATCTGGTACATCCATCTCACTGTTGTAGTGCCATCGCCGTTTCCTTTCGAATCCACACAGTAAAAATAAGGGTCGGCAATGCTTGGGAAATAGACATTCCCTTCTGCTCCGATTACCGGACTGCTCAAACCTGCACCTGGTTGAGTCCAGATCAGTTTGCCGGTTTTAGCATCAATACAATACACCACGGCCTCGACACATATACCGCCAAGTCCTAGCCCATGCCAGCAGGACATATACACTTTACCATCGTGTACCGCAGGTGTGATATTGAAAACATTTCTGCCGTCAACAAATTCCCAAATCAGTTTACCGGTTTTAGCATCGATGCACTTGTTCTTGACATATATCCTGCCGTCCTTAACGATAGCCACTCCGGAATCGGTTCCCGCACCATTATATTGCCAGCGGAGTTCGCCCGTTTTCTTGTCAAAAGCCTTGAGATAATCATCCCAGCTTCCGAAGATCACAATATCACCTTCAACCGCCGGTTCACTGCACACCGATCTTGAAAATGGCTTCTTCCAGATCATCGCCCCGGTATCGGCATCCAACGCCCAGGCATACCCGTCGATCCCAGGCACGTAGACCATGCCATCCGAACAGGTCGCAGAGCCCCATACCCAATCTACGTTTTGCTTCCAGACGAGCTTACCTGTTTTGGCATCTATGCAATAAAAATCATCTTCACCTCCCTGTTGTCCTACATAGATTTTTCCATCATAATATGTCGGTGCACCTGAAATGGATGCCCCGATCTCAAATTTCCAGATCTCTTTTCCCGAGTGCGCATCAACAGCATAAACAAAGCGAAGCGGTGAACCAAAAAACACCATGTCATTTGCAGCAGTCGGTTTTGATTGGTAATAAGCTCCTCCGGCTATTTGGTCGGTGAGTATTCTGGTACCGTTTTTTTCAAAACCCGCGATCAAACTTTTCTCCCAAACAATTTCACCCTTAGTATTCAGGCAATGAACATACAAGTCGGTATCGTTGATTACGATCTTATCATCCTTAATCGCCAGGTCAGCGACAATGGCATGATGGCTCAATTGCTTCTTGAATAGTTTTTTAGTCTTACCTTTTTTGAATTGCACTCCATAGACACTGCCTTTCATTGTCGCAAAAAAGAATTTATCTCCTGTGAAAACCGGCGCTGATCTTATCCAGTCATCAGCCGTTTGCTTAAACAGCAATTGACCGGATTCAATATCGAAACAGTAGAGTTTTCTGTCGGCGGCACCAACGACGACTTTTCCATCGGCTGTGTATGGCGCAGAAAAATGTCTAAACGAACGTGTTTCCGTTTTTTCAACTTTATATTTCCACTTCAACATTCCCGTTCGCCTGTTGAGGCAATAGAACACTCCGTCATTTGCTCCGAAAAATACATAATTCCCAAAAAAAGCGGCTTTATCATTTATAGCGCCACCGACCTTAAATGACCAGTTGGGCTTTGGCCTGTTGTGTAGTCTCCTGTTGGTCTGCCAGGCATACATGTATCCATCCATGTTGCCCTGATACACCCAGCCCTTTTCATCAAGAAGTGGTTCTGCGAAAGTGTAGCCGGTATATAATTCGAACATCGTTTGACCTGTTTTGATATTTTTTCCCATCACACGATCGTGCGCCTGTGTCAATGGCGGAGTATCGTGAATATCCATCACTCCAAAAGGATAGACCACTATTTTCTCGTTGGCAGCAAAAGCCGCATGTCCTGCCCGGTAGTCCACATGACCTGCTTCTATCTCTTTTTCTATCTTTCCAGTTTGCTTATTTACCAGCACAACATCTTTGGTCGGCCCGCGATTTCCCCTTGCACCCAATTCTCGAAACATGATGTGGTTCTTTAGCACAACCGGGCTCGATTGGTTATTCGGTGCATGATAAAGCTGGTCACCCATGATCTCAATGCTCCGCTTGGTATTCCAGATTTCTTGGCCTGTATTTAAATCCAAACAATACATTGTAGTTCTAACGCCTGGTGATGACAGATACACCCTGCTGCCTTCAATGGCAGGTTTAGACTCCCAGGCCAGGCCTACTGGGAAAGTCCATGCTTTTTCGCCTTTTGTCGGCCCGTAAGCACCCGTGTATCCAGACAAACCTTCGTTTCCTTTATAGGATGTCCAGGGAATCTCCTTTTGAGTCGCTGGGTCAATCGGTTTCTTGTCAGATGTAAAAGCCAACGATTTGCCATTGGATGCAGCCGCTTGATATTTCTCCAACACTGCATATCCATCGTCTATGATCTTACCAAGCTTAGACATTTGTTCATCGGTAAAAACTTGCGGCTGGTTTCCTGACCAGAGATTATTCCATCGGGTTATGCTGTTTAAGCGATTGTCAACGGCTACATAGTCCGGAAGGTGCACTCCTAATTGCTGCAAAGTCACCGCCCAAAGTTTCATACGAATGGCCCTGAGCTTAAATGTCTCTCTGCTGGTTGGGGTAGCCTTGACCTCCTGACGAATTTGATCCAACTCGGCATCGCCGCTAGAGTTCTCTATCCCTTGCGCAAATAAAGTATTCCATGCCAGCGCTACAACGATCAAGCCTATGAATGTTCTTCTTACTTTCATCCGTTTTTTTTTTGCCTTTCTTGTTAAATTCCACCCCATTCATTTTATAATTCATCCCACTGCCTTGCCTACTTGATCGCATGGACATATCCATCGCCTGCCAGGACATATACCTTGTCCCTGTAAATACACAGCGTCGCTTCCTCGACCCGCTGTCCGAGTTTGTATATCCAAAGCGGTTTCCCGGTATAGGCATCCAGGCAATAGAACAAAGGTGTATTGCCTGAACCAATATACACCCTGCCGCTGGCAATCGCCGGCGCCGACAGACCGCCGCCGTCAGGGAAGGTCCAGTGGATTTTAGCTGATGCGGCATCGACACAATAGACTCTCGAAGCCATCGGCACCCCTACCAGCCCGGATCCAACCCGCGCCGTATAATAGGCCCGATCCTTAAAGAAAGCGGGCGTGGCATTAAAGTTCGTAAACTGTCCCTTGTCTTGGGGACTGGTATTACCATGACTCAGTATCTTTCCACTATCAGCCTCAAAGTACATAAACACGTTGCTGTGATGGGGCAGGTATATCTTTCCCTCGTAGGCGATCAGTGTTCCCGAATCCAGGCCGATGCCGTTCTCCTTCCAGACGATCTCGCCTGTTTTCTTGTCAAAAGCGTAAAGGGAGCGACTCCATGATCCGAAATATACCAAGTCGCCATCGATGGCGGGCTCAGCGGGTACGGATTTCGCTGTTGGATACATCCAAACGATGTGGCCGGTGTCCGCATCGAGGCAAACCGCGTGTCCATCGACTGTCGGAACATAAACAAGACCATCGTCAACAGCCGCCGATCCCCAGACCCAGCCGCCGGGAACAGTCTGTTTCCAAACAAGCTCACCTGATCGGGCATCGAGGCAGTAGAAGAAACGTTCGCCGCCTTGCTGGCCGGCAAAGACCTTGCCATCGGCTATAGCCGGACCAACGGAAATAGCGCCTCCCATTTCAAATTTCCAGTATTCGGCGCCCGTTTCGGCATCGACGCAATAAAGGAAACCGGCTGGGTTACCGAAATATAATTTCCCTTTACTGGCAGTTGGTTTCGATTGATAGTATGTGCCTCCCGAAAGAACGTCTGTGAATATCCGCTCGCCTTGCTCGTTTTCGAATGCGTTTAGAAGACTCCGTTTCCAAAGAACATCGCCTGCGGCATTTATGCATCGCAGCCACAAGTCACTATCGTTAACCAGAACGCTATCGCCGGCGGCTACCAGATCGGCATAGATCGGATGCGTGGATATCCGCTTGGCCCATTTAAGCGAGCCATCGGTGCCGATGCAGGAAAGCATACCGTCGATGCCGGCAACGAGAAGGCCTTCGGATGTCAAAACGGGTTTGGCACGGATCCAGTCGGTCAATTTCGTTTGCCACAGGATCTTGCCGGATGCGGCATCGAGACAATAGAAGTGTTTATTGGCTGACCCTACATACATCTTTCCATTCGTTATCAAGGGAACCGTAAAGTGTTTTCTTGCTCCGTGCTCGACGTCGGTTACCTTGGTTTGCCAGATCAGCGATCCGTCTGCTTCATTTAAAGCATAGAGCACACCGCCGTTGGACCCAAAATATACGCTGCCGTTATCAAGTGTCACAGATGTATTAACAGCACCATCGGTCTTAAATTTCCAGGCTATAAGTGTATTATGAGTTCCTTTCAGGTTGAGCGAATACAAATAACCTTCCGTCGTGCCCTGAAGCACACGACTATCTGTCATGACCGGCTCAGCCAGAACATCAATATCTCCGACATTGAAGTCCCAAAGTTTGCGCTGGTTATTGACGTCGGCACAGATCAACCGGTTCAGGTTTTGGCAAATGGCAGGAGCACCGTAAATATCGTGAACCCCGAAAGGGTAAACCATGTATTTTCCATTTGTCGCAACCGGAGCAACCTGCGTGCGGTAATCGACATGTCCGGCATATTTTCTGGAAAGGGTCTTTCCGGTTTTCTTGTCAACATAGACAAGATTCTTCGCCTGACCTTCATTGCCGCCATGGCTGTTGACCTCCCTGAGCACGATCCGATCCTTCAATATCAAAGGTGTAGACGCAATGGCAGGGTATTTGTAAATGCCCTGGAGCGGATGGTTCTGGGTTGATTTCCAGATTTCCTTTCCCGTATCCAAGTCGAGACAGAGACTGGTAGTATGCATTCCGGGCGATGCAACATATACCCGCTTGCCCTCTATCGC